>NZ_SJPT01000004.1:550728-834372 GCF_007860095.1 Novipirellula galeiformis
TCTCGAGCGAGATCCCCCGTGTTCGGCGATGGTTTCGGTCGTGGCAACCGTGAAGCTGTGCCGAGCGTCCACAGCTAGTCCGCTCTCGTTACTCACGCATGCCCCCACAAGATGCTCTGTCCCCGTTTGCTAAGATGCTCTGTCCCCGTTTGCTCGTTTGCTACTATGAGGAGTTTTTGGGATCGATTCGACCGAGTGATTTCGTTGCTTCGTAAACGAGGCTTGATGCCGGTCGAACATCATTGAGCTTGCCAAAACAGACTGCCGAGTACGCTGAACTTCCGGGAAAGGGACGTGTAGCCACGCCCACTACCGACTCCCCGTAGTGGATCTTGCTAAAGATCCCGACCGCCATCGACACGAGGATAATGCTCCGGCGGCAAATCCCAAACGGAAATCCCAGACGGGGACAGAGCACATCCTTGGGTGGTGTAGGACAGAGTTCAAGATTCGCACGGGGTCGAAGGTCGGGGGACAGTCACCTTACGATCATCGTGGAGCACAGGAATGATCCTTTCGCTGCGGATCTGAACAGCGTTATGACTCTGCTGCGGCCGTTTTTATGATCATTGAGCGTCTTTGATTTACGAGCATGTCGCGATCGACCTTGCCGCTCTATGGCGGGGAGGCCGCGACATACTGTGGGTGAGTTTTGCCTGTTTCATCCTCCTTGCCCTCGCGCGCGAATGGACATGGTCGCCCGTTGCAGTCGGCTGCGCACCCCGCCACAGAGAGGAGGTCGTTAGCCAACCAAAGTTGCTCAAACGGGGGAAAAACGCAACCGCAGGCACTCACCCAGAGTCGCTGCATCGATTGGTCGACGGTGGCCAAAGTGGGCGAAACCAGATCGAACAGCGAGCCACGCACGATCATCTTCAATCTCGCCATCGACGGTACGGGAACTGGCGACTATCTCAGACGGATGTTTTGGACCTTGACCTAAGGATTGAATTGTGGCTTGAGAAGAGTACCTTGTGCGTCACCCATTGCGGTGAATACCTCCACCTCAAACGTTCGTGGTAACTAATTCGGGGCTAAGCGAAAAAGATTGGATGATGATGAGAATGGCGAAGCGATTGAGTTGCTTGTTGATGATGATAGCGTGTTTGCTAAATGCAAGGTTGCCGCAGGCGTTCGCACAGCATGAAAAAGTACTTTCCTTGAATAGCCTTGACGGAATCAAACACAGCATCGGTGGTTCCACCGCATCAAAGCTCAAAGTGATCTCCAATGGCTCTGATGGTGATGGGGCAGTGGAGCTTTCAGCGGTTAGCAGTGTCAAAAGCTCCAACGCAAGCGGCAGTCAATATTTTGGCATTATGGTGTCGTTAGGAAAAACATGGGATCTGACGAACAAACAAATTGCCGTAGATGCGCGTTCCACTCAACCTGCGAACACGTTGGCTTTTTATGTGCGCGCTTACAATAAGGGGGAAACAAAGCCGAGCTTGTCCTTCGCTTCTTGGTCGGGCGAATTGACTACGGACTGGAAAACGTTTCGTTTTCAGGAAGATGGACCGGACAGCAGCCTGAGAGCTGAACCGGCAGTTGTTGCAGACCGGCGTCCTACCCACGTTGATCGCATTGAATTCATCATCGGCACAAGAACCGAACACGTGCCTCTCGATTTGCAGATCAGTAACCTGCACACCTTGCCACCGGTACTTGGGCTTGATGACGTGACGGAGCCCAAGAAGCTGCTGCGCACGATACCTGTTGTGCACAGCAATGATTTTGCCACGGTTTTGTATCCCGATTCTGCAGTGGGCAAAAGTGCTGCTACCCAAATTGTAAAAGCGGTCCGGGAGAAAACGGGGGTTTCGCTGAAAATGCGTCCGGGCACGACAGCGGATCGCGAATTTACCGAAAATGTAATTTTGCTAGGAAATGTCTTCGATAACCCCGCGATGCTGCTTTTGTATTCGCGTCAATTCACGCCAGTTGATTCCGTTTGTCCAGGCCCCACAGGCTATCTATTGCAAACGGTGCATGACCCATTTGGCAATGGGCATGGCGCGATTGTCGTGGGTGCCTCTGACGATGCGGGGCTGAAACTAGCCACAGATGCCTTTGTGCAAAAGATCAACGAACGTCCTTTTACTGAAAAAGAACTTTCGTTTCCCAAATTCCTGGATGCCAAATATGGCGAGGCATTCCTGCGTCGTTACTCATGGCTCAAAAAGAAGAAAAATCCCAACACTGTCGCCGACGGGTTAAAACGCGGTCAAGAAATTTTAGACACCGGCAAACATACGTCGATTGCTGGTTTGCTAAGAACGACCGCGCTTCGCTATCAACTATCAGGCAATAGCGACGAAGCCAAGTTATATGTGGCGCTGTGGGACCTGTATGCTAAAAGCGCCGTCAACGACCCCAGCCAAATGGGTGGCGGCATGTGGGGATTTGATAGTGATTTTCCTTCCTACGAAGTCGTCAGTGGCTGGGATAATATGGAGGAAGATCTTGCTCTGACAGATACCGAACGGTTGCAGGTCGCGCGGAACATGGCACGCTGGCTGCGCGAGGCGGTTGTGGTAAAAGCCACGATGACACCGCGACGCGTTGCGTTCAACCATCAAACATTTCCAACATTGGGCGTGTTACGCGCGGGCTTATATTTTTCCCAAGCCTATCCTGATGCGGTGGAAGGTGGAAAATGGCTGGCTCAGGCTGATCGCGTTTTTGGAAATCAACAAAAGTACTTTAAATGCTACGAAGATTGTAATACCTATCAATGGCTCACCGATGGCCATGTCATGCGCTACGCTTTAGCGCGTCCCGATTTTACGGTTTTTGAAAATGGCAATGCGGAACGCATGTCCGATTATTGCATTGCCACGATGAACAACCTGGGCTACCAAGTTCCCTATGGCGACACAGGTGCGTGGACGGGCTCGACTTCGGAGCAAACGGTCTTGAATGCGGTGACCTATGCCACTGGGAACCAAGCAGCGTTGTGGGCTAGTACGCTCAAACAGAACAATCGCAATGTGTTCCAACTCTACAATTTTCAACGCGCCGCTCCGGTGCATGCACCATCTGGATTTGATGGTGTGAAGATGTGGCCATTGGAACCTGCGTATGTGAACACCTTTCCTGTCGAGCCCAGACCGGCAGACAATCAGCTTTTCGACAAAGTCTCATTCCGCGATTCGTTCGATGTGAATTCGCCCTATCTGTTGCTGGACGGCCTCAACAACGGCGGTCACGGTCATCTTGATGGGAACAGCGTGGAACAATTGACACAGTTTGATCGCATTTGGCTGGCCGATAACGATTACTTTAAATCTCAGGTGAAATATCAAAACTCCATCCAGATTTTACGAGATGGCCAAGCGTCCGAAATACCTGCCTACGCAGCGCTGCGGGGATATGGAGACGCAGAAAATTACGGTTACAGTCACACGCAACTCGCCGATTATTCCGATGCAGATTGGGATCGCTATGTCATTTGGCTCAAAGATAAACAGGCGTTTATGGTGCTGGATAAAGTGACAGCGCAGGAAAGTGGTGAATTTCAATGCCGCCTGTGGTGGCATGGCATTGGTGCGGCGAAATTGACAGAAGACGGGATGCTCCTCACCCAAAATGGCCCTTCAATGTGGGTTCAGGTTGCCAAGGGGCCCAAGTTGCAACTCTCTAATGATGCAGAACTGGGCAGCAGAAATTGGGCGAGATATAAACACGCGGATCCCGTGGTACGCTCGATGAATGCCACGGCAAGAGTGCGTTTAGAAAAGGGACAGCATTACTTATTTGCTACGGTTTTTCAGGGCAATCCAGACAGCGAAGCGAACCCCTGGGAAATGGATTTCTTGAAAGGCTATAAAGGCGTGCAATTAAATACGGGAGATCAAACGCTCCAAGTTCAGCTGAAAGATAACAGCGTCGAACTGCTAAACACGCCAGGCAAAACGATATTTGCGGAAACACAAACCAACGAGCCTTCTAAAAGCACTTTTGAAGCTAACGCCTCTGGAGAGAAGGTCGCTCTTGTTCCGCCCATTGCGAACCTAGAATCGGAGTACAAGGCGGCAGCGTTTCAAACCGCTTGGAGTCTCAATCCCGCTCCTTTCACCTGCACCAAGGTCGTGACCGCCCAATTCCAAACGAACGCGTCAAAAGTACTTTTGGCTTCCACAGCGGAAGGCAATTTGTTGGCGGTTTCACCACAGGGTGAAGTGTTATGGAGCAAGACGTTTCCCACGCAGCTTAACGATGTGGCAGCTGGCGATGTGGATGGAGACGGTATCGATGAAATTGCGATTGCCCGACAAGATGGAAAGACGACGCTGCTTGATGCCAGCGGTAAAGAATTATGGAGCCAGCAGTTATCGTTTTATCGCGTGCAACCTTATGTGAACCTGGTGCGCATGGGGGATCTCGATGGTGATGGGAAAGACGAAGTGGTCATCGGCAGCCAAAACTGGCGTTTCTACGTTTATAACGGTGCCGGAAAGGAACTGTGGCAATACGAAACGGTGCATCCATCTAGATCGGGGACGATCGCTGACTTAGATGGCGATGGAAAAAAGGAAGTGCTCGCAGGAACACATTATTACACAGCCTGGGCGCTCAGCCACGACGGCAAGCGATTATGGGGAAGACGATTTTCGGCCCCCATCTGCTATGACATTACCACTGGAAATTTTGAGGGTAATAAAACTCGTGGCGTCATTTTCGGCGGTGGTGATGGCACCCTGTATCACACCGATTTCAAGGGTAAAGTACGCATGCAATATGACACGGGTGACGAAGTCCGACATGTTGTCACTGCGGATTTGGATGGCGATGGTGTCGACGAAATACTGGCTACTTCCGACAACGGATATCTCTATTGTTTTGGCGCCGACGGGAAACTCCGCTGGTTGCGTCAGCTTGGCGACGCCGCCACAGCGATTGTCACAATGCCGGTGCAATCAGAGATGACAGTTGTGGCTGGAACGCGAAAAGGGAATATCTATGCCTTCGACGCTAAAGGCAACTTGTTGCGTCAACAGCAAGAAAGTTCGAAGATTACGCAAATGACAGCGGATGGAAGTACGCTGAAAGTGGCAACGGAAGATGGCAGATTATTGAGCCTAACACCGTAACACGACTTTTGCATTCACAAGTCATGCCGTTCCGGATTGAGGAAGCGTCCCAATCATTGCTAAAAGTTGACAGATGGTCTCCGGAGGGCAGCTCTGCTCTCCGTAACGTTCCAAATTGCGTCGGCAGCAACCGATGGGCAGACCATCGTGAATGAATCGAGTCTCTTGCAATCACTCGGGCCAAGTTTCGGCCTCAGACTGCTTCAGCGCGAAAGCAATCTGCTCGTCAGTAAATTTAGATTTCTTCATCGGCGTTTTCTCTTAGGAAAAACCGACCCGACTTTAGTCCGATTTTCTTACTTTGCTTGGATCCGTCTATTGGGTGCAGGCCAAGTCCGCTCTCGCTAGTCTCGCGTGCCCGCAAAAGATGCTATGCCCCTGTTTGCCCCCGTTCGCCGCATGTTTGTTTTAACGTAGTGGATCTTGCTAAAGATCCTGAGATCAAGGTCGAGCCTTGGGATGTGCCCATCGCGGCAGGACGTGTAGCCACGTCCACTACGACACGTGGAATCGTAGCATTCGTCTGAATGGTACGATGTTGCTGTTTTGCTATTTCGCTAAAGATCCATCGCTTGGAACGGTACAATGGTTCAAGGCTGTTTTCTCCGATGCCAGGAACGTTCTTCGATATGAGAAAACGGACGTTTAGCCACGTCCACTACGTTTATTGGAAACATGGCGATGACACAACGCGATCACTTGCGCCGACTTCCACCGCGATACTACCAATGCAATGCGATTGTCCATTGGTCTATGACAATCGTTGAACGTCGCCAAGGATGGTTGTCCGTCACCTTTCTCTATCGCTTTCGCGAACTGATGACGCATACCTTGTTTCGCTACGGATTGGCTTGCCCCATTTTTTGTCTGATGCCCGACCATTTCCATATGGTGTGGATGGGGCTTTCTCCTGGTAGTGATCAACTGCTCGCGATGAAGCATTTTAGAAAAACGGTCAATGATTCGCTCAATCGAATTGGTTTTCAGCTACAGGACCAAAGCTACGATCACGTCTTCAAGGAAGAGGAACGACATGAAGGAGAGTTCCGAAACGCTTGCGAATACATTGCCAGAAACCCAGAGCGTGCGGGGTTGGTCGATGTTGATAAGTTCGCCGAGTACAAGTTTTCAGGCTGTGTCGTTCCGGGCTATCCCGAATTACGTGTGTTCGATGCTGACTTTTGGGATCGATTCGACCGAGTGAATTCGTTCCTTCGTAAACAAGGTCTGATGCAACTGAAACGTAGTGGATCGTGCTAAAGATCCTTTTCTGCGAGGTTGGGAAAGTTCATCCGATGCTGGGAAAGGGACGTGTAGCCACGTCCACTACAGCAGCCGCAGAGCAGTCGAAAACTTTGTCATCCGACGGGATCCTTGCGTGTCACGGTGGATGAAGATTTTGATGGGTGGCACGAACTCCGTTCGTAAACAAGGTCTGATGCAACTGAAACGTAGTGGAGCTTGCTAAAGATCCTTTTCTGCGAGGTTGGGAAAGTTCATCCGATGATGGGAAAGGGACGTGTAGCCACGTCCACTACAGCAGCCGCAGAGCAGTAGAAAACTTTGTCATCCGACGGGATCCTTGCGTGTCACGGTGGATGAAGATTTTGATGGGTGGCACGAACTCCGTTAGTAAACAAGGTCTGATGCAACTGAAACGTAGTGGAGCTTACTAAAGATCCTTTTCTGCGAGGTTGGAAAAGTTCATCCGATGATGGGAAAGGGACGTGTAGCCACGTCCACTACAGCAGCCGCAGAGCAGTCGAAAACTTTGTCATCCGACGGGATCCTTGCGTGTTACGGTGGAAGAAGATCTTGATGGGTGGCACGAACTCCGTTCGTAAACAAGGTCTGATGCAACTGAAACGTAGTGGATCTTGCTAAAGATCCTTTTCTGCGAGGTTGGGAAAGTTCATCCGATGATAGGAAAAGGGACGTGTAGCCACGTCCACTACAGCAGCCGCAGAGCAGTCGAAAACTTTGTCATCCGACGGGATCCTTGCGTGTTACGGTGGATGAAGATTTTGATGCGTGGCACGAACTCCGTTCGTAAACAAGGCCTGATGCAACTGAAACGTAGTGGAGCTTGCTAAAGATCCTTTTCTGCGAGGTTGGGAAAGTTCATCCGATGCTGGGAAAGGGACGTGTAGCCACGTCCACTACGGCAGCCGCAGAGCAGAGCAGCGTAAGAGACGGGATCCTCACGAGTCGCGGTGGATGCGTCTTCGAGTGTCCGCTAGATTGTCGAAACCACTTCGTCTTTCATTCGTAACGCACTGACACGAGAGCATTCTTAAACATCATGGAATCGATCCAATTAAAAAGCGGGCGAAGCGTCCCCTCGGTCGGACTTGGACTGTGGAAGATCGACCAAGCCGAAACCGCCGATGTCGTCCAATCCGCGATCGATTGCGGCTACCGACATTTCGATTCCGCGTGTGACTATGGGAACGAAGTCGAATCGGGCAACGGACTGAGTCAAGCGATCGGCGATGGCAAAGTCACGCGTGAAGAACTTTGGATCACATCCAAGCTATGGAACACCTACCATCGCCCCGAGCATGTGCGACCGGCACTCGAAAAGACGCTTGCCGATCTGCAACTCGACTACCTCGACTTGTATCTAATCCACTTTCCGATCGCACAGAAATTTGTGCCGTTCGAGCAAAGCTATCCGCCGGGCTGGTTCGCCGATCCCAATGCGGCTTTGCCGAAGATGGAACCGGACCGAGTTCCGCTGATTGAAACATGGCAAGCGATGACGGAATTGGTTTCGGCAGGCTTGGTTCGCGAGATCGGCGTCAGTAACTTCAGTGTTGCCTTGATCCGAGAATTGATGAGTCAAAGCGACACGCCGCCGGCGATGTTGCAAGTCGAATTGCACCCCTATTTGACTCAGCAAAAATTGCTGCGTTTTTGCCGCGAGTCCGAGATTGCGGTGACGGCATTTTCACCGCTAGGGGCGCAGTCGTATTTCCAGCTGAACATGGCCGAGTCGGGGGAAGCGGTGATCGAGCAAGCGAAGATCAAAGAGATCGCATCACATCACGGTCGCACACCGGCACAAGTCGTGTTGCGTTGGGGCATCCAGCGTGGCACCGCGATCGTCCCCAAGACATCCAAACTCGAGCGATTAAAAGAGAACATCGCTCTGTTTGATTTCCAATTGACGAACGAGGAAATGCAAACGATCGATGCGTTGGATCGTCATCGCCGCTTCAATGATCCCGGCAACTTTTGTGAATCCGCGTTCAATACTTTCTTCCCAATCTACGAATAACAGCGGAGCATGAACGAATGAATGAGCACGAAAAATTGAACTATGTCGAGTTCCCGTGCAACGACCTCGCCGCAACAAAGTCATTCTTTCAGGATGCATTTGGTTGGTCGTTTGTGGATTACGGCCCGGCGTACAGTGCGTTCACCGGCGAGGGTCTCGACGGCGGATTCTTTCAATCCGATCAAGCCGCACTCACCTCCAATGGATCGGCACTGCTGGTTTTCTACAGCCAGAAGCTCGAGGCAACTCAGGCCAAGGTCGAGTCGGCTGGCGGGACGATCATCAAGCCGATCTTTTCGTTCCCAGGCGGACGGCGATTCCAGTTCACCGAACCGAGCGGAAATGAATTCGCCGTCTGGTCGGATCAATAGCGGCATGCGACTCGATTAGGCGAAACCACTCGGCATTTTGACGGTTAAAACAGGGTGGGTGGATCGA
This sequence comes from Novipirellula galeiformis, assembly GCF_007860095.1. Taxonomy (NCBI): domain Bacteria; kingdom Pseudomonadati; phylum Planctomycetota; class Planctomycetia; order Pirellulales; family Pirellulaceae; genus Novipirellula; species Novipirellula galeiformis. The sequence continues at coordinate 559,540 of NZ_SJPT01000004.1, forward strand.
GTGAGGTTTTGTCCATTTTTGAAGAGGCGGCGATTTCGACGTCAATCAAGCACCGCGTGGCACTCCATTCGTCTGGGGGACCCCGCCGCGGTGTAGGTTCCCTTGCTGGGGCCTCAAGATATGATGTAAACACGGTGCAATGTTAGTTTTGCGATCAAAGCCCACCTTTTTGCCGCCCTCCCACCTTTTTGCTGAGCCTGCCATGCAGCCCTTTGATACCCAAAGCCGAACGCGTGTGGTTTTTGGCGCTGGAACGCTCTCGCGACTTGGCGAGTTAGCGGCCGAGTTTCGCCCACAGAGGGTGATGGTCGTCAGCGACGCTGGATTGATCAAAGCAGGACATTTTGAACACGCTGTGGCGTCGCTGAACGCCAGTGGTTTGCAGGTCGAATCGTTTCATGATTTCGCCGAAAATCCGACCTCGGACATGGTCGACGCGGGAGTCCGCCATGCGGCCAAGGTCAAACCCGATCTGTTGATTGGACTCGGCGGTGGCAGCAGCATGGATTGCTGTAAAGGAATCAATTTTGTTTATTCGTGTGGCGGCACGATTCATGATTACCAGGGAGTCGGTAAAGCGACGACCGACTTATTGCCGATGATCGCCGTGCCAACGACCTCGGGCACGGGCAGCGAAGCCCAATCGTTTGCCTTGATTAGCGATGCCAAAACGCACGTCAAAATGCCTTGCGGCGACCCTCGTGCGGCTTGCCGAATCGCGATCCTCGATCCCGATTTGACCATGACCCAGCCACGATCGGTCACGGCGCTGACGGGCATTGATGCGATCTCGCATGCGATCGAAACCTACGTCACCAAACGCCGCAATCCGATGTCGACGACCTATTCGCGACGTGCATTTGGCTTGTTGGCGCAAGGCTTTCCGCGTGTCTTGGCGGACCCCAATGATCGCGAAGCACGCAGCCAGATGCAGCTCGGAGCCCACTTTGCCGGCATGGCAATCGAAACCTCGATGCTCGGTGCAGCTCACGCGACGGCGAATCCGTTGACCGCTCGGCACGACGTCACGCATGGCCAAGCCGTCGGATTGATGTTGCCCGCCGTGATTCGGCTCAACGGGCTGGATCATCCCGATTGGTACGCGGAACTGCTGCGGGAAATCGACCCCACCGCCACGAACGAGAACGCGCCCGAACGCTTGGCGATGATGGTCACCGAGTGGCTTCGCGACGCCGGACTCGCCACCTCCTTCGAACAACTGTCGATCCCACCGTCGGAAATCGAATCGTTGGCCGAAGAAGCGCTCCAGCAATGGACGGGCACGTTCAACCCCGTGCCGCTGGACCCCGAAAAAGCACGCGCGCTCTACCACGCGGTGGCTTAACCTCGATCCAACGTCTGACCGAAACGAATTCCAAACCGGTTGGGATGTTTCTTATCGCGGTGTGGCGCGTGCGCTCCCAACGTCGTTAGCGCACCCACCCCCGAGTGAACCACAGGTTGCGAGAATACGTCCTCACCGATATTGTCGAGCACGCCGATTTTCGCACGGTTCTTTCACATTTCTTCCAAAAGTCATTGCCTGTACCACGATGATCACCATTGTTGACTATCAGATGGGAAACCTCCGCAGCGTTCAAAAAGGAATTGAACGCGTCGGCGGCTCTGCACGAATCAGTTCCGATCCGCGTGAAATTGCGGAAGCGGAGAAGTTGATCCTGCCAGGCGTCGGAGCGTTTGGGGACGCGATGAACGAGATTCGCCGCCGCGATTTGGCTGGACCGATTCGAGATTTCATCGATTCCGGAAAACCTTTTCTTGGCATCTGCCTGGGGCTGCAATTGCTTTTCGAACGCGGCTTCGAGCACGGCGAACACGAAGGCTTAGGCGTGCTAAAGGGGGACGTGGTTCGTTTTGAATTGCCTCATTCCTTTAAAGTGCCTCACATGGGCTGGAACACGGTGACGCACCAAACCGAACCACCCTTGCTGAAAGAGATCAGCCCCGAGGCCCACTTCTATTTCGTTCACTCGTATTACGTTCGCCCAACGGATCCTTCAGTCGTTGCACTGACGTGTGATTACGGCGGCCCGTTCTGCGCAATGGTTTGGCGAGACAATGTGTTTGCCACACAGTTCCATCCCGAAAAGAGCCAAGCGGATGGGTTGAAGCTGTTGTCGGCATTTTCAAACCTCGCGACCGGCAATGAGGTGACCGCGTGACCACCGCTCCGCTTGCACTCAAGTCGCCCGATGGCTCGCTGCGGGTTGAATTCCATTGGTGCGAAGACCGCTTTGTACACCAGATCCTTGGTGCGGATTCCCCCACGGGTGAAAACACCGTGATGGCAAGCGTCAATGGAACGGCGGACCAAACCTGGCCCTGCTCACCTCCCATTCAACAACTTTCGCTTGAATCGCTGCCCGTCGGCGATGCACTGCTGGGCGTGGGAGCGGCCGGTGTGAGCCACTGGAGCGTCAGCGTGCATTGGCTCGAAGCGGCTGAAGAGCCCACCCTGTTCTTTGATTTTGCCTGCCGCTGCAAGCAGACGCCTGAGTTTTTGGGCAGCACCTACCGCCCCAACTCACGGTTCAAAATCGAGGCCGGCGAAGGTTCACAACTGACAATCGACGGCGATCAAACGCAGATTCGCCCCGCTTCGACGGACGCTTCAGGCACCCTCCGCTGGACCTACACCATCAAAGCGTGCTAGCAGTCGCATTTAACCCTAACGTCCTATTCTACCTATCCATCCACCCCGTTTTCTGTCTGTCCGTTGCTGGCGTAACTCGTGCGAGACAGTTGATTTAGCGTAATCGCAACAATAAAACTCTAGAGAAACTCGCCTTCTCTACCCTACGCCCCCTTTCGCCCAATCGGCAAACTTTGCATTTTCGTGGGCTCGTTGATTGGCTGAGATTCTGGGCACGCTCGTATCGAACACCAAGACCGTGCCCCTTCTCGTTCTGCCAACGACTCTCGTCAAATGAAAGTTCTTGGTTCGTAGAAAAGGGAAACGGCATGCTTCGAATGCTGTCTGTGGCTTTGGCTGGACTGATCACCACCACTGGAATGCTGGCAACCCATGGGGCCGCCAACACCGTCGTGCGGGCGTCTCAGCAGAACTTCTGTCACAAGTGCGGAAGGGTGCATTCGCACTCCGCTCCGCCCGCGACGGTCACGTCCACTTCGTGGTCCCACCCCACGGGAATTCCAGCGGGAACGCCCGCCATTGGACCGGCACAAATTCAATCTGTGCCTGGGCGATCGCAATCCAGTACGATTGCGGTATCGACGATGCAACCCCGCGGTGGAACGTCCAACGTCCTCGGGGCGTTGAATGCCCAGCGTGCTCGCAGCGGCGTCGGCACGCTACGATTTGATCCGCAATTGCAAGCGGTCGCCGAGCAACGCGCCGCATTGATGGCATCGCAAGGATTGAAGAATCATCCTCCAGGATCCTTTGCACCGGGGACCTACGAAGGGGTCGGATGGTCGAGTTCCTATTCGCCTTCGGGAGTATCGGCTTGCTTCACAAACGATCCACGGATGAGCGTCGCAGGAGCGGCGATGGCCACCGGTCGCGATGGCGTCTACTTCTGCGTGGTCTATCGCTAACGTTGATTTCGCTGACAAACAAATTTGTCGTCGCGAGTGCGTTGCATGTCTGCTGCAAGTCGCAGGGATCGCGACTTGGGCCGTGGTCGCTCACTTTCATTGCCATCCTCGTGCTAAATTCAATGGCCGGTTTGGTCGAAGCACAACAAATCATTTCGGTTTCCGAATCCCAAGCCAAGGACTCGATGCAGTGGCTTGCTACGCGTGCCATGCAAGAGGTTCCTGCGGTCTATCAGGGCGATAAAGATTGGGGTGACACAAAACGAATATGGGCTGGGGTACGAGCAAAGTTTGACGGATTGAAACTGAAAACGCATCGCCGCTTCAAAGAGGTGAATCACGGTCGCTGGATTCGCTACGAAATCAAGCTGCCCGACGTCAACACGCCGCATGCTGCCACCACGACCATCCAATCGGCAAAACTAACCGACGATGATCGATGGCAAATCGGCTCCATCACTGAGTCGACGATGCACTTCATGGCAAAAGTCGAACATTGGAACTATGGCATCAAACTCTATAGCGTGACGGTGACCGGGCACTTACGAGTTCAACTGCAGCTAACGTCCACGATAGGCTTGTATCTCGATTACACCGAAGTCCCCCCTGCGGTGGTAGCAGAACCGATCGTTGAGGGTGCAAAGCTAACGCTTGCCTCCTTCGAGATCGACCGGGTTAGCAAAATTGGCGGCGACGCAGCAGAAGCCTGGGGCGAGGTGATGCAAGAAGTCATTGTCGAACGATTTATCGAGAGCCAAAACGATCGAATTGTGGCAAAGTTGAATCAAGCGATCGAAAAAAAACGCGACAAACTGCGTTTTTCCTGGTCGATGCTGCTCAACCACTAACGCATGCGTTAGGATCGTTTAGGATCACGAGCGATGTGATGGGCGAATGAGCTGGTTCGGCAAGCTCTCCAATCGCATTGCTTCCCTTCTTTTCTTTGCGAACTCAACTCACCGCGAAGCCAACTCATCATGTTTTACGTTCTTGCGATTTGGATCGGATTAACGACGAGTGTTCCTGACGCTTGGCCTGCGTTTTTGGGTGCCGGAGCAGGCCCGCGTGATGCGACGGCCTTGCCGTTGACGTGGTCGCCGACCGAGCACATTGCCTGGATCAAATCGGTTCCCGGTCATGGCCAATCGAGTCCTGTGGTTTGGGGCAACCGTGTGTTTGTCACCAGTGTCGAGGGGGCACAGAAGGATACGTACTACACCGTTTGTTTGGACACCGCCGACGGAAGTGAGTTGTGGCGCAATGAGCTTACCAACTCGGCTCCGGTGACCAACAGTCATTACGTCAGCCGCGCCGCTCCCACACCCGTGGTCGATGAGCATCGCGTGATTGCGGTGTTTGAAAGCGGCGACTGTGTCGCTTACGACCACGCGGGGAAAACGCAATGGACACGAACGCTGGTGAAGGAGGAAGGCCCCTTTGTTGCCGAGTTTGGACTCGGGGCCTCTCCGTGCCAGACGGAGTCGACGGTATTTGTCTTATTGGAACACGATGGGCCGAGCAGTTTGTTGGCCCTCGATAAGCAAACCGGAAAAACATTGTGGAAGGCGCCGCGGGATCCACGACGCAGCTGGAGCTCCCCGGCGGTGATCGAAGTGGAAGGTGCACCGCAAATCGTCGTCAGCTCGGCTGGCACCGTGGACGGTTACGATCCTGGAACCGGTACCTTGCTATGGTCGTTTAAGGACGTCGGTGGCAACACATCCACCACGCCGATGAACATTGGCGGCGGGCGATTTTTGATCGGTGCTTCGCCCGGTCGCAACGGCGAAAACGCCGGATCCGCAGCCGATTCGAATGGTCTGATGCAAATCACACGTGAGGGCGGCACTTGGACCGCAACACGACAATGGACCGCCACCAAAGCGACTCCCACGTGGGCCTCGCCGATTGTCCACCAAGGGTTGGCGTATTGGATCAACCGATCCGGTGTGATCCATTGCTTTGACGCCACAACCGGCGAAGCGTTATTTACCGAACGCAGCAAACAATCGAGTTGGGCGACTCCCTACGGCGTAGGAAATCGCGTTTACTTCTTTGGCAAAGACGGCTTGGTCACCGTCTTATCCGCGGGTCGCGAGTTCAACGTGTTGGCGGAGAACGCCACTTGGGATGAGGGCACGTTGCCGCCGGAAACCAAGTTGGCCGAAGAATCATCCGAACAACGGCGGCGTGCCGCGGCGATGTTCAGCAAACCGACGTTGTACGGCGTCGCCGTCACCGAAGATGCCTTCCTGTTGCGCGTCGGCAACGCCGTTATCTGCGTCCGCTAAGCCATTTGCAATGCGTCCATCATGGTTCGGTAGCAACGCCCGAAGGAACCATTCGCTGAGAGACTCTCTACGCCTGTAATCCATTCACAAGGGATTGAGATGATTCGAGATTTTGTTCCGACGCAGCCTCCGTCTCTGCGATCATTCCGAAACTCATTCACCCACGCCATGGTTTGGGTTGCGGTCGTTGTGATTGCTCAACGATATTGCACGCCAGCGCAGAGTGCGGAAAGGCCCTCGCGTCCGAACATCGTCATCATGCTGGCCGACGACCAAGGCTGGGGCGACCTCCGTGTGCATGGCAATACCAATTTGTCGACGCCCAACATCGACTCGTTGGCCCATGACGGCGTTTTGTTTGATCGGTTTTATGTTTGTCCGGTTTGTGCCCCGACGCGAGCCGAATTTTTGACGGGACGTTATTACGCTCGAACGGGGGTGCGAGGCGTTTCCACGGGTCAGGAGCGAATCAATTCCGACGAAGTCACGATTGCGGACCTCTTTCAACAAGCCGGGTATGCGACCGGGGCGTTTGGAAAATGGCACAACGGATCCCAATTTCCCTACCATCCCAACGCGCGTGGGTTCGAAGAGTATTACGGTTTCACCTCAGGGCACTGGGGCCATTACTTTGACCCGATGCTGGAACACAACAATGAAATCACGCGTGGCAAAGGCTACATCACGGACGATTTGACGACGCATGCGATGGAGTTCATGGAGACGAATCACGAGCGGGGCAAACCGTTCTTCTGCTACCTGCCGTACAACACGCCGCATTCGCCAATGCAAGTTCCGGACGAGTATTTTGACAAGGTCGCCAATCGGCCTTTGAAAATGCACCACCGCAATCCCAAACAAGAGGACATGCCTCATTTGCGAGCCGCGCTGGCGATGTGTGAAAACATCGACTGGAACGTTGGGCGGGTGCTTAAGAAGATCGACGAACTCTCGATCGCGGACAACACGATCGTCATTTATTTCAGCGACAACGGTCCCAATGGATGGCGCTGGAACGGTGGCATGAAAGGCCGCAAAGGAAGTATCGATGAAGGTGGCGTGCGAGTTCCGATGTTGATGCGATGGCCAGGCCATATCGACAAACGCAAAGTGATCAAGCCGATTGCCGGAGCGATTGATTTGCTGCCGACGTTGACAGAACTCGCCTCAGTTCCCTACGCGACGAAGAAGCCGCTCGATGGCCAATCGCTTGTTCCACTGCTACGAGGTAACGACACGCATTGGAACGACCGGATGTTGATCTCGTACCAGCCACCGCGTGGCGGGAAGGGCAAAACACCGGAACCGCGAGTGAGCGTTCGCAATCAGCGATTCCGTCTGGATGCCGCTGGCAAACTGTACGACATCACCGCAGATCCGGGTCAAAATACGGATGTCTCGAACCGACACCCCGATCTCGTACGTGAGATGAAACGGACGGCAGACCAGTTTGTCGAAGAGCTTGGCGATCTTGTCAAACCCGACGAGCGTCCCTTCCCCGTCGGCGAAGCGCCGACCACGTTGTTGCCCGCACGTGACGGAGTGGAACATGGCAGTGTCCAGCGAAGTGCTAGAGCGCCCAATTGTTCGTACTTTACTCACTGGGTCGGCGATCCCGATGACGCGATCACGTGGGACATTGAAGTTTCCGAAACGGCAACGTTCGACGTCGAGATCTTTTACACGTGCGCGGCCGATGACGTCGGAGCCGAGTTCCAACTGGAATTTGCCGACGTAAAACTGACGGGGAAAGTCACTCAGGCTCACGATCCGCCAGCGTATGGCGGCGAAGCCGACCGGACTCCCAATCGCGGATCAGAATCGTACGTCAAAGATTTCCAACCCATGAGCGTCGGCAAGATCACGCTGGCAAAAGGACGCGGGCTGTTGAAACTTTCGGCGTTTCAAGTTCCGGGCAACGAAGTGATGGAAGTACGCCTGCTGCGATTAAGCAAGCAAAAGTAAACTGGCGTGATCGCAACCCTGCGAACGATGGCTGCTTTGTGGGCCGTCCGGTCTCAACTGCTAACCTTGATCTCCTAAACATCGCACCTCCATGACCGACGTCATTCCCCTGCATCGATTGGCGTTTGCGTTATTGCCCGTCGTGCTCGTGCTGGTCTTGATGATCCGTTGGTCACTGGGATTTCGAGCGGCGTTCGTTGGCGTGCTCCGCATGGTGCTGCAACTGGCGTTGGTCGGTTATCTGCTCGGATACATTTTCAGCACCGACACGTCGCTTGTCGTCATCGGCGTGTTTGCGGCGATGTTGGTCGCGGCCAGCTGGATCTCGCTGCGCTCGATTCCACGCGATCGCCCACGTAACTTTCGCTACGCGTTTCTAGCCATCTTGCTGGGAGCAGGAACGACGTTCTTGGTGATGACCCAAATCGTACTGGGGCTGGACCCTTGGTTTGCCCCGCGTGTGTTCATCCCGCTGGCGGGCATGACCCTTTCCAGTAGTATGAATTCGATCAGCTTGGCGGCGGAACGCTATTACGCAGAATCTCAACGAGGATCGACTGATTTGGAAGCTCGCGAAGTCGCGTTAAAGGCGGCGTTCATTCCAATCACCAACTCGCTCTACGCAGTCGGAATTGTCTCGATTCCTGGCATGATGACAGGTCAGGTATTGGCGGGGGTCTCGCCACTGATCGCCGCCCGCTATCAAATCATGGTGATGTGCATGATCTTTGGATCGGCGGGGCTTTCGGCAGCCATTTTCTTGTGGCTGATCGGTCGCTCCGAAAGTCATCCTATACAAAGCGAAGAAAGTAAAATCATCTAAATCACGGACCTTTCTGTTTCCTTCCCCTTTCGCAAAAACATGTCCGATGCGGTAGTTCTCACGATCCGCTGATCTGAATGTCGTTGATCGCTCCGCGATCAAAACGCTAGAAACAGAACGCTATGATCGCGGGAGCGATCAGCGACGTTGGCTAATTCATTCGCATGCCTACGGTCAACAAGATGTTGGCGTAGCGTTGTTGGTCGGCGGTTTGGACCGTGAGTACATGGTCGTTCGTGTTCACCGCGTCATCGAAGGTCCACTTTCCGATCGGTTGAATCTCCAGATCGAGTCTCTCGTTTTGAATCGATTTGCGATAATCCTGCCAAACCGGTGGATCCCCCCTGGACCGCGTAAGGACCGCTCGTTTCGGTCTGCATCGCCTGAATCGCTTCGACCGGGATCGCCGATAGCAAGGCTTCGAGCACTTAATTACAGGTCGGCACGCCTAGCATCAAATCCAGACTGACCAATTCGGCGCGTGCCCCTCGTTTGCTGGCGGCCGGGTAATTCCCGTCGGCGATTAAGATGGAACTGTAATGTCCCGACGCCGCCAGAATCGCCAAAATTTGCGGATGGATCAGCTTTTGTCGCAGCAGAAGTGATCGCCCTATTGAAGATGAAGTTGACCGGGGTAGCGATAAATCCAGGCGATTTCGCTACGATAGTCCCTATCGATTGAACGCAATTATGTCACAAGTCAGATACGTTGTAACGGAGCCAAAGTGTTAGAACGCCGATTAAAACTAGGCCGATTCCTCGGGATTGAGGTCTATGTGCATTGGACGTTTGCGCTGCTGGTTGCCTACGTCGCCTTCGAAACGCGATCCGAAGGTCCGGCGGGAATTGCGTTCGGTATGGCTCAGTTGTTTGCCGTTTTCTTCTGCGTGACGCTGCATGAGTATGGGCATGCGTTGGCCGCACGGCGATTTGGAATCCCGACCCTGGACATTACCCTGCTGCCGATCGGCGGGGTCGCCCGTCTACAACGGATGCCGCGAATCGCTTGGCAAGAATTAGTGGTGGCCGTTGCCGGTCCCGCAGTCAACGTCGTGATCGCAACGCTGCTGTTGACGGGATTTTATCTGTTTGGTGGCGTCGAGATTCTAGTCGAGATTTTAGATGCCTTTGTGGGACCGAGGGACAGTTTAGACGCAGCCCAAATCGATGCGGAAATGTCAGCGTCGCCTTCGCTGCTCTCGTTCTGCGTGATCCTATTGGCGGTGAACGTGATGTTGGTGCTATTCAATATGGTACCCGCGTTTCCAATGGATGGTGGTCGAGTGCTACGAAGTCTATTGGCGATGGTAACCAATTATCGGCGAGCCACCTTTCTCGCCTCACGATTTGGATTGGCGTGCGCGTTGTTGATGGCCATGATTGGGATCTACGTTTACGCGCCCGGCCCTGTGTTGGTGGCGATGTTCATCGCCTACGCGGGACTCGCCGAAGCACGCCAAGTAGAGATGATGGAATCGGTGCGTGGTTTGACCGTCGCCAACGTGATGACGCAGTCCCACGCGTCGATCCCCATGGACGCGACACTCGACGAGATTGCCAAGCGATGGGAAACGATTCCGTCAGCAAGTTTGCCGGTGACGGCACAAGGCGACATCGTGATCGGCATTCTACGACTCAAATCGCTCTTGGCGGCGATCGAATCGCACTCAAACCCGCATGCGACGGCAGGTGAGATCGCCGACCACAACGCCCCGTTTGCTCGCGAGTATGAAGCACTCGAAAACGCAATCCTTCGCGCTGGAGCTCAGTATCGCCAATGCCCTGTGGTCGATGCCAACGGATGTTTGGCCGGATGGCTCGACATGGACTCGATGCTGGTGCGAGGATCATTGCGCAAGCACCTTGCCAACCGGCCCGCCGTCCTCGATCGATTCGATGCGGTCACCTAATCACCTCTCCCCCCTTAGATCTGGTGAGGACGCCCGTCCGATCGCTGCTGACGGCAGCGGAGAGGAAATCAAATCAGCAGCGTAGGGGCTAGCCGCGAACGCGATTTTCGGCAACCACAATAAAGCCGCCCGCCGCGGCTCGAGATCCGGTCACGATCGTGGCTCCGTCAATTGCCACTGCATGCACCTGTGTTACATCCCACTGTGTCGCCTGCAAATCCGCGACCAATTCACGCTTAGAAAATCGATGCATGAACATTTTTTCGAGTCCACGGTATTGGTAAACGCTATCGCCAAACTCATGTGCGGGATTCCATCGCGACTTGATCCACGATCGGGCCAGCGATCGCCACCCGGCGGGTTCTCGCAGTGCGGCCCAGCGGTTGTGAACATGGATCACGAAACGGCCGCTCGGCATTAGCATCCGGGAAACGTGTCGGAGCATCTGTCGTCGATTCGCGCGACCCTGGATCATGCCGAGCGTGCTGAAGAGACAGACGGCGTGATCGATACGGTGGGGGGCGAACCCGTCCAATTGCACCAAATTGGCCCGCACCGCATGGATGCGATTTTGCAGACCGCCTTGAGCCGCTTTTGCCAGCATTACCTCCAGCATTCGCTGACTCAGATCGACCCCAATGACGTCGTAGCCGCGTTGGGCCAATTCCATGGCCACACGTCCACTTCCGCAGCCTAAATCGATAATCGAAGTCAGGCTTGATGAAGATTCATCCGATAATGTGCCAGGAAAGACTTCTTTCAAGATCGATTGGTCCAGAGCACAAAGCGGAGTATCCGCCACAAACGAGTCGTAATGGTCGGCGATCGTCCGCTCGTTCACATAACTCCATGTTCCCGCTGAAACACCGATCGGACGGCGCCAGTCGGGTTGTCGTGTGGTTTTTGGGGGCTGGTTCAAAGCGCTTCCGAGTTCCTATAATTCGCGGCGTGATCGTGATTGAACGTGGCTCGTGTTTTACCACTGGACCACGATAGGTTTCGGGCAACGAATTGCTCGAGTGACAATCAGCTTACCGTAACAGACGGTTTATTCGACGCCAGCCAGTGATCCTGGTTAGGCTCCATCAACTTGAGGAGAAATAGGACAGTGGCAATACGAGTTGGAATTAACGGCTTCGGTCGAATCGGACGTATGGTTTTTCGTGCTTCAGTGACTCGCGATGATATCGAAGTCGTAGGCATCAATGACCTTCTCGACGTTGATTACTTGGCATACATGCTGAAGTACGACTCGGTCCACGGTCCCTTCGACGGCGAAGTCTCGACTGAAAACGGAATGCTTGTCGTCAACGGCAAGAAGATCCGCATCACCGCCGAAACCAATCCGGCGAACTTGAAGTGGGGCGAAGTCAACGCCGACGTCGTTGTAGAATCGACCGGAATCTTCTTGACCTCCGAGTCGGCACAAGGCCACATCGATGCAGGTGCCAAGAAGGTAGTCATGTCGGCTCCATCCAAAGACGACACCAAGATGTTCGTCATGGGCGTCAACGACGACAGCTACGCTGGAGAACAATTTGTCTCCAACGCTTCGTGCACCACCAACTGCTTGGCTCCGATCGCCAAGGTGCTCAACGACAGCTTCGGTATCAAGCGTGGATTGATGACCACCGTTCACGCTGCAACCGCAACCCAGAAAACCGTCGACGGACCTTCGGCTAAAGATTGGCGTGGTGGTCGCGGTATCCTCGAAAACATCATTCCTTCGAGCACCGGTGCTGCCAAGGCCGTTGGCAAGGTTATCCCTGAGCTCAACGGCAAGTTGACCGGGATGGCTTTCCGCGTTCCTACTTCGGACGTTTCGGTTGTCGACTTGACCGTCGAACTCGAAAAGGAAGCTTCCTACGAAGACATCTGCAATGCGATGAAAGCCGCAGCCGATGGCCCGATGAAGGGCATCCTCGGTTACACCGATGACAAAGTGGTTTCCACTGACTTCCGTGGCGAAACTCGCACTTCCGTATTCGACGCCGACGCGGGCATCCAACTCGATAAGACCTTCGTTAAAGTTGTCTCGTGGTACGACAACGAGTGGGGTTACTCGAACAAGGTCCTCGACCTCGTTGCTAAGATCTCGAAGTAAAACTTTTGCAGATCGCTAAACAAACAAAAAGGCTCGATGCATCACGCTTCGGGCCTTTTTTTGCGGCGGTGTGGGATCGGCGTTTAACCTGTCATAACATCCCTCGCCAAACAGGATGCCTGTCCCCCTAAACATGACGTCGGAGACGTCGGGCGACATTGACGTTAGCGTAGTGCCGAAGCGGGGCGTGGCTTGCGATACTTATTCGGGTTGGCGGCTTTGCCGGTGATCTCGTACAAAAATTGACTTGGGATCGTCGGCCGCGGCTTTCCCCATTTGCGGCGAGTCAGCGCCATCGACAAGGTCAACGTCTCTTGAGCTCGCGTGATCCCGACGTAACACAACCGGCGTTCTTCGGCGATATCTTCCTCACGGCCGCTTTTGACACTGCGGCTATGAGGCAAAATCCCCTCTTCCAAACCGACCATAAAGACCACCGGAAACTCGAGTCCCTTGGCCGCGTGGAGCGTTAAAAGCCAAACGGAATTCTTCAGCGCCATCTTGTCCTTTTCGTTCCCCATCTCACGTCCGGCTAGCGCCGTTTCAGCGAGGAACCCGGTCAGATCGGCCTCTGGCGTTTTGTCTTGAAAGGCAGCGATCGCATTGGTCAAATCCCCAATCGATGCCATCCGAGCATCCCGCTCTTCGGGGTTGTCGTACAAGCGAGTAATCTCGTCGGCATAGGCCGTTCGCTCAAGCAGCGTACGGACCGCATCGGTAAGCGAATCGTTCTTGGCACGCAAGCGAACGTCTTCGGCCATTTGGCCCAACTCGACAATCCCCCGCCGCGCGCTGGGGGACAAGTCTTGGATCGCCGCGTTGTCCTGCATCACTTGCCACACCGGGACTCCACGTTCGACCGCTCGCTTGACCAGCAATTGAACCGTTTTGTTGCTCAAGCCACGCGCGGGTGTATTGATCACACGCAGTAGCGAAATCTCATCGTCCGGCTGCTCGATCCATTTCAAATAGGCAATCAGGTCACGAATTTCACGCCGATCAAAAAACGATTGGCTCCCCATCATCACATAGGGAACGTCATGCTTGCGAAGCTCGGTTTCAAACAATCGCGGCTGCTCGTTGGTACGAAACAGGATCGCAATGTCACGCGGTTGGATGTGTTGGTTGTCGATCATGTTCTTAATTTCGCGCACGACCAACTCGGCTTCGGCCGTTTCGTCTTTGTGCTGCAAAATTCGAGGTCGACGCCCATCGGGACGACTGGGCACCAATACTTTGTCGTGGCGCACCGTGTTGTACTGGATCAACGTGTTGGCCATCCCCAAGATCGCCCCAGTACTGCGATAGTTGTCTTCGAGGCAGACCACTTTTGCTTCAGGCCAATCTTTGGTGAAGTTCAAAATGTGCGTGACATCCGCTCCACGCCAGGCATAGATCGATTGATCATCGTCACCCACGACGCAGAAATTACGGTGCACCTGGGTCAGTGCCCGCGTAATACGATATTGGCTGCCGTTGGTGTCTTGGTATTCATCAACGAGCACGTGATCAAACTTCGATGCTTCCTCTTCCCGAATCGCATCGTGCTCAAGAAACAGCGATTCGGTTTGCAGCAACAAATCGTCAAAATCCATTGCTCCCCGGGCCCGCAACGCATTTTGGTAGCGGCGATACCCCGAGGCCGCAAAGTGCTCTTTGTCGGTCGATGCGATCGACATCGCCTCTTCGGGATGAATCGACTGGTTTTTCCAGCCGCCAATGATCGACAACATGTCACCCGGCTTCAGCGCGGTGCCCGAGAGACGCAATTCACGCAGAATATTGCGGGCGATCGACTCTTGGTCGCTGCGATCGTAGATCGAAAACTTGTCGGGATAGCCGAGCGCCTTGGCGTGCCGGCGCAAAATCCGTACACACAACGAGTGGAAGGTGCTAATCGTCGGCTTCGGCTCTTGCGACTCGCCCTTGCGAGGTTTGCGTTTTGTCTTGGTCCCGATCAACTCGCCGATCCGCTCTTGCATCTCGCCGGCCGCTTTATTGGTAAACGTCATCGCGAGAATGCGATCCGGCGGCGTCCCGTTGCGGATCAAATTAGCGATCCGGAACGTCACCACCCGCGTTTTGCCGGTTCCAGCACCTGCCAGCACCAGCATGGGCCCAGACAACGTTTCGACTGCGGCAGCCTGAGCCGGGTTAAGTCCGTGGCTCACATTCATTCCGTTTGATCAAGGTAATAAAGGATTAGCGAATTCAAAAACGAAGCCCACGGCACTCGCCGCGGGCGATTTGTTTCCCATTCGACCCGCTCGGAGGCGAACACCAACGGCTGCAGAAAAAAGCTCCATAGAGCGTTTTAGCGAAGCGCGTCCCGGTCGACGAGTGGGTTGGCGGTTCCGGTGGCGATCAGCACCATTGGCCCCATTTGAGGCTGGTTGTTATTGACCAATTGGCGATTGAAGGGGATTCCGTAGCAAGCGTAGTTGCCGGTCGCCGTATCCAGCACGTAAACCACCGAAGGGGCTGCGGGGCGATTGCTGGCACGAGGGAAATCAGCCGTACCGGTGACCAACATGTAGGATCCTCCCTTCCCTCCGCTGGCGAGTGCCTCCGCCACATTGGCGGTAAAACTAGCCATGAATCGGCCCGCACGCGGATAAATCACCGAGCATTGAAGCAGGCCGGAATTGTGATCGAGCACGAACAACCCTTCGGCATCTTCGCTGACCGGACCGGTCGCCATCGAGAATTTTTCACTGGTGACCGCAGCGGTCGCATCAATGGTTGGAAAGGTTATCGAAGGCTGCGACGAGGATTGCCCGGCAAAATAAGCGGCGACCGCCACGCTACAGAACGAGACGACCAACAAAGCCATGCTCCGATAAACTTTTCCGGTACAGCATTGAGTGGAGGGTGCCGCCCCAACCGTGCGAGGATGATCGATGGGATTCGACTCCGAAAAGTCCATGTTCGCGTTTTGATCGGACATCGTATTTTGGCTCCAGCGACGTGACGTTGAACGGCGTTTAACGAGATTGGGTGGCTTCCAGGGAATTGTACGCGTTGACAATCGACTTTACGATTGCCTTCTCAGTGATTTCGGCACAGATTGAGTTCGGCACAGATTCTTCTGCCCGCCTGCTCCTGACCCGCGTCTAGTTTACAGTATGGGACGTGATCACGACCTACCGTAAATGGCACCCCCCCGTTTAATTCAAGGACAATCCACCCATGGGCATCAATT
Organism: Novipirellula galeiformis; assembly: GCF_007860095.1. Classification (NCBI taxonomy): domain Bacteria; kingdom Pseudomonadati; phylum Planctomycetota; class Planctomycetia; order Pirellulales; family Pirellulaceae; genus Novipirellula; species Novipirellula galeiformis. Next base: position 575,414 of record NZ_SJPT01000004.1, read on the forward strand.
CTCCGTTAAATCGCAAACTTCGCATGGGGCTTGTCGGTGGCGGCCAGGGTTCCTTCATTGGACGCGTTCACTCGATCGCCGCCTGCCTTGACAATCGGGCCGTGGTCACCGCCGGGGCGCTCTCGAGCAATCCCGAACGCAGCAAGGCCTCGGCTCCCGATTACGACATCGATCCCGCGCGAGCCTATGGTAGTTACCAAGAGATGCTCGATGCGGAAGCGAAATTGCCCGAGGGCGAGCGAATCGATTTCGTCAGCGTGACGACTCCCAACCACACCCACTTTGAAATCGCCAAAGCCGCCGTCGAAGCGGGCTTTCACGTCGTCTGCGACAAACCGATGACGTTCGACTTGGCACAGGCCGAATCGCTGTTGGAATCCGTCCAAAAGAGCAACGTGGTGTTTGCGGTCACGCATAACTACACCGGCTACCCGCTGATTCGCCAAGCACGCGAGATGATCCTGGGTGGTGAATTGGGCGAAATCAACGCGATCCGCTCCCAATACATCCAAGGCTGGCTGCGCACCTCGCTCGAAGCAGAAGACCAAAAACAAGCCGCTTGGCGAACCGACCCCAGCAAGAGTGGTGCGGCGGGTGCGTTCGGCGACATTGCGACTCACGCCTATAACCTCGGACGCTACATGACCGGGCTGTTGCCCGATTCGGTTAGTTGTTCGCTGAAATCGTTCGTCGAAGGTCGACGGTTGGACGATTATGGCACTGCCGTCATTCGCTACGAGAACGGTGGGCTCGGTACGGTCACCGCGTCGCAAATTAGCCATGGCCGAGAAAACGATTTCGAAATCGAGATCGATGGAACCAAAGGCTCACTGCGATGGCGTCAGGAAAACCCCAACGAGATGATCGTTCGACGCAACGGCAGCCCGCATCAAATCTACACGCGTGATCCAGGCGGATCGCACATGAACGGCTCGGGTGCTGCGGCGTGCCGCTTACCTGCGGGTCATCCCGAAGCGTTCTTTGAAGCGTTCGCCAACATCTACGCTGCGGTATTCGATGCAATTGCTAAACGCGCCGAAGGCGGCCCCGTCGAGAAACGCGACACCATCTACCCGAACGTTTTTGATGGCGTCGAAGGCATGTACTTCATCCAACAATGCGTCGAAAGCAATATACAGAACTCCGCTTGGTTGCCACTGAAGCACGAAGCCGCGCGACGCTAATAGCATGAACGATCCTCACCCAACCGAATTGGCGGCCGGCTGCATCGCCGCCATCTTGCCTGCGGCCGGCAGCGGCCAGCGGTTTGGTAGCGATCGCAATAAACTTTTCGCCATGCTGCGCGGCAAACCGATCTGGTTTCATGCCGCATCGCGGTTAGCCGCTCGCCCCGAAGTGGGCCGCATGGTGATGTCGATTTCGGAACAGGACGAAGCCGATTTTCGCGGCCCGTTTGCCGAACTCGTCACTGAACTACGAATCGAACTGGTGCGTGGCGGTGACCAGCGTAGCGACAGCGTTCGCGCGGGATTGGATGCCGTGGCCAATGACAAGTCGATCGAATTCATCGCGATCCATGATGCCGCTCGGCCCCTGGTTCGCGATGCCGATTTGGCGGCCGTGTTTACCAAGGCCGCCGAGACCGGAGCCGCGATCTTGGCGGCGCCCGTCACGGCCACGCTGAAACGCAAACTCGACGATGGCAACGCGTCGCGGACGGTCGACCGCAGCGAACTTTACAGCGCCCTGACGCCTCAAGTCTTTCGCCTCGACGTGCTGCGCCGCGCCTACGATCGAGACCGCGGACGCCCCGCGACCGACGATGCTCAATTGGTCGAGCGCATCGGGCATCCCGTGGCGCTGGTTCACGGTTCCGCCGACAACTTAAAAATAACCCATCCCGAAGACCTGCGGATTGCCGAAGCTATTCTGGCCCGCTGAAACACCTTACTCGCTCAAATCCATTATGACTGCAACGAACCTAATCGAAGAACTTCGCTGGCGCGGCCTGATCCATCAAACGACCGACGAAGTCGAACTGGGCAAACTGCTGCAATCGGGCCCGCAAACGATCTACATCGGCTTTGACCCCACCGCCTCGAGCTTGCACGTGGGACACCTGATGCAGGTGATGATGCTGCGTCGATTCCAACGCGCCGGCCATCGACCGATCGCATTGGTCGGCGGGGCGACCGGGATGATTGGTGACCCCAGCGGCAAGAGCGAAGAACGCAACCTGTTGACCGCCGAACAACTGCAAGCCAACGTCGACGGGGTGGCTGAACAGATGAAACAATTCCTCAACTTCAGTGGCGATCAGGGCGCCCTGCTGCTGAACAACTTCGAGTGGATGAAGTCCTACTCGTACCTCGAATTCTTGCGTGACGTCGGCAAGAATTTCCCAGTCGGTGCGATGATGGGCAAAGAATCAGTCCGCTCGCGACTCGATAGCGAAGCGGGACTTAGCTACACCGAGTTCAGCTACATGTTGTTGCAAGCGTATGACTTCGTGCAACTCTCACGCGAACACGGCTGTAAGATCCAGGCGGGCGGCAGCGACCAATGGGGCAACATCACCGCCGGCATCGACCTCGGTCGCCGGATGCTCGGACAGCAACTCTTTGGTTTGACCGCACCATTGTTGACGACCAGCGATGGACGCAAGATGGGCAAGACCGAAAAGGGAGCGATTTGGTTGGACCCGCAGCGCACCAGCCCCTACGAGTTCTTTCAATACTGGGTCAATGTCGAAGACGCCGACGTGATGCGCTGTATCGCTTACTTGACCGAGATCGAGCGAGAAGAGTACGACGAGCTAGCGGCTCAAACCGAAGCCGACGCGGGCAAGCGGGTCGCCCAAAAACGACTCGCTACCTGGATGACCGAACTGGTTCACGGCGAACAAGGACTTGAGTCCGCCGAGCGTGCAACGAAAATTTTGTTCGGCGGTGAAATTGAAAAAGCGTCCGACGCACAACTCAGCCAAATCTTTGCCGACGTCCCCAGCACCGAAGCACAGCGCAGTGTCTTAGGCGGCGAAGGATGGTGGATCGTCGAAGCGTTGCAAGCGTCTGGACTAACCTCCAGCAGCAGTGACGCGCGACGTGCGATCAAAGAGGGCAGTGTCTATCTAAACAATCGCCGCGTGTCCGACATGAACCATCGACTAAGCGAAGTCGACTTGGCCAGCGAGACGGTCACGGTGCTGCGACGTGGAAAACGTAAGTACGCTTTGATCCGCTTCACTTAAGCTGCGGTACGCGAGCCTGCCAATAAGCGGGTGGACCGAAAAAGGGCGGCCCCCAACGGGGACGCCCGTTACTTATCCGTTGAAAATTGGCGATTGAACAAATCGGGATCAAACGGATTACTGATTTCGGGGAGCCGCTCGGGCTTGGTGGCGACCGGCGGTTTGCTCGCCGACACATCCAAGTCAACGGTATCCGGATCGTCATTCGGCGAGTTCAGCATCTTCGGGCTGGGCACTCCGTCGAACTCCGCTCGTGCAGCGGCGTCCTCGGGAACCGAAAACTGGCCCAATGGAACCACCTCTTTCGGCACCGATTTTGTCGGAGCGACGTTCGCATGCACCGATTCAATCCATCTTTGGATCGTTGCCGCAGTCGCGTGGCGCCGGGCATCGTTCCCCGCGGATTCGTCACCGTGCGGCGTTTGTGCTTTGATCAAAAACTCGCTGGAAAGAGGCGAGCCAATGTCGACGAACGGAAGTGCGGCCTTCAAATTATCTTGCGTCATGCGAGCTGACGGCCGGGAACCGACCGACGGTGCGATCAATTGCCACTTGCGATCGGTATCGTGCGCATGACATTGTCCACAACGATTGATCAGTAGCGGTTGGACGAATCTTGCAAAATCACGAATTCGATCCGCCGACGCCAACGTCGTCGAGACCCACTCTTGAGACGAAACGCGACTGGCGTTACCGTCCGGTTCGGTCGCCGCTACTTCAACCACCTTGGTCGCCTCGGCAGCGCGTCGCAAACGTTGCTCGATTCGTTTCGCTTCGGGATGATCTGGCGCGATCTCGTAGATCATGATCAATTCTTGGGCTGCTAGATCGTATAAATCGTAGCGCAGGCACCACCGTGCATCTTCTAAGCGAGCTGCCAGCGAGCCATTGCCACGATGATCGATTCGGTAGCGGTACAGGTCGCGAATCGAACCTGCCCAACAAGCCACGTCTTGGCGCGAGAGCTGGACTTCGGACAAGTCATCTCGCTTGACGATGACCCAATGCCCCAGCTGGGTCGCTTCACCAAACAGCACATTTCCGTTGTTCAGTAAAACACAGGGTTGTGATTCGAATCCCGATCTCTCCGCGGCGGCCAATGGCCTCGAAGCAGGCAGTGACTTTTGAGTCGACGACCGCGAGTCGATGTCGCTCGATGCCACGCTGCGGGACTCCAATTCACTAGGAGCCCGAACCTCGCGAGGAACTTCGTCCTCGCTCGACGCGACCGATCCCACCGTCGCTTGGCTTTCGGCGGCGAAGTTGGTTCGCGCAGTAACGATCCTCAGCAGCGGTGACTGCTCGATTGGTTCGTCGCTGCTAGCAAATGGAATGCTCCCCATCAGGGCCAGCAAACTGGTCGCGAGCGCTCGTCGTTTCGGAAATCCGTTCCACATGACCGTTGAATTACCAATTCGGCGGCCTCCGAGTCAATTGGATTCTTTCCAATCTCGAAATTCGATTCGCTTCACGACCTATGCAATTAGAGATCCCTTGACCGATACTCGATCGGCATACGGAACTTGACCCAGCCTGGGAAGACCACGCGGGTCACTGCGGGTCGGCCAATGGCCATTTTGATTCGCTGAGAAAACAAGCGATTGTCCAGGCGGATCTTGTCAAATTCGCTCCACGGCACAAACAAGGGTGGGTGACCGGGTCGAAACGGAAAAAAAACCGAGATGCGAAGTCCTCGTGAATCCGCGATAAAATTTAAGCTCGAGTGATATTGGATCGCCCCGATCCGGGCGGAACGCATCCGAGCGGAATCCCGATCATCGCCCGAACCATCGCCTGGCTTGGCTAAATAACGATGCGACAACATCCACCAACCGCTTGCCCAACTTAGCACGAGACACACACCGCACCACAGCAACGGAATGGAAGCGAGCAATGCGACACGATACCCCACTTCAGACATCATGCGACTCGATCATCGCCCTTCGACCTTGCCAAAAATCATCTTGCCCGCATTGGTTTGCAATGTACTTGTGACGCGGACATCCAAATCTTGACCTATCTTGTTGCGAGCTCCCTCGATGACCACCATCGTACCGTCGTCGAGATAGCCGATCCCTTGCTCGGGGCCCTCACCAGCCTTGATGACTTTGATGTGAAAGGTTTCATCAGGCAAGAATACGGGGCGCAACGAATTGCTGATCTCGTTCAAGTTGATCACGGGAACATTGTGCAACTTGGCCACCTTGTTCAGATTAAAGTCTCCGGTAACGACTTTGCCATCAAGATGTTTGGCAAGCAAGACTAACTTGAGATCAACGGTTTGTCCCGCGAGTTCAGGAAGTTCGCGATCAAAGATCATCAAATCCACGTTTTCGTCGGCGCGCATCCGATTGAGCACATCGAGCCCGCGTCGGCCTCGGGTGCGGCGAAGTTTGTCGCTGCTATCGGCGATCGCCTGCAACTCCGTCAAGGCAAATCGCGGCATGATGAGTTGATTGTCAAACACTCCCGTGCCAACCAAATCAGCGATCCGACCATCGATCACCACGCTGGTGTCCAACACCAAAGGCTTGAATCCTTTAACTTCGCGAACAAATTCGACATAAGGAATCAGGAAGCGGAAATCGTCCTTGGTCTGAAGCAAGACGCTGGTACAGATGTAACACAACAACAATCCGATCACCAATTGCAAGCCACGCCCATTGAACGATTGATCCAAAAGCGGGGCGATCGCGATCCAGAGGATATAGGTCAACAGAACTCCGATTAGCACTCCGAAGTAGAGCGCCGAAATCGTATCAATTCGTTTTCGTGGTGCATAAATATCGCCGATGACGACCACCGTAGCGAGCGTCATGATGCCAGCAAAAATCAGCCATGGAACCGATGTCGCAGTATCACTCGAAAGTGATGTATTGATGATTGCAGACACACCTCCGGCACAAAGCAGGAAAACACATCGGAGAATAATCAGAGCCATGGGATGGATCGTGGGTTGAAAGTCGGAGCTGAAAACGCAAATAAATGGACGTAACCGTATGCGACGGCGCTTTTCTCGGTCAAATTTGGCCGCTCGACCGATCGATTTCGGTCGTTCAAGATGGAATACAATTCTCTAGTTTAGGTCGAGCGAAGGATCATCCCCAAGGGGATGTGGCAAAGTGAACTCAAGTGCAGCACGAAGCCTCGGAAAATCGCTACATTCGATACGCTTCGAGACCCCCGAAGGTTTGCCACCGCGTAACACCTCGCCTCTAAACCTCGGTCATTCTGGTGACCGAAGCTAGACTCGAAAACGACCCTTCCCATCGATAAACCCTTATGCCGAAGCAAAGGGCGGATCACCACCCCTTGATGCACCTCCACGACGACTCGAGCATTTTTAGATAGGTCGTCCGGCCGGTTCCTACCGGCCAGCTTGCGATTGCCCGGTGGGCACCGGCCCTACATCCCACATCTATTTTTAATACGCTTGAGGTCACTGCACGTAATGTCACCGCAGGTAGCGAGGAAGTGGGTGATGGGTTTAGCCACTACCCCCCTTTGTACGTCTTCACCGGCACTGATGTCCGCGACCAGCCATTCCCTATCGTCGTCGTTTGCCACCCATCGACACTGAACACACTCTCACTTTTCACAATCGGTCATTTCGAGATTGTGGACGGAAGCCCTCACACAATCGAGCGACTCGAGACTCACCCACCCACGGCCCAAATCGGCGATTCACGCTTCCGGGACTGTACTGCAACGATGTTAGACCTCAACCCGCCTGTTTTGAGGGTATCGCGTTCTTCATAACCCGATGTGTAAGCGAGGGAATGTCACACTTGACTTGGTCCCTCGCTAACGCATCTAGTTATGATTGGCTGGAAAAACCGGCAATATCGCACCTTCAAAGCCTGCCTGCGCCGCAGCGCGCCTACGTGTCGGTGTCCTTGCGCATCGGTGTCCCAGTCGGGCGCTGACGCTTCCTGGGACCTTACAAGTAATAAAGCACGAGACAGATCGCCAATAGGATCGTTGCCCAGAATGTCATCGTACTCGTCGTCCAGGTTCGCCCCAGCACACCCCGATCATTGAAGGTCTGGTTCGCCGAAGAAATGCAACCCTTCAAAATCGTCCGACCGTCGTTACGAATCGCCTGATCCACCGCCCCTCCTACCGTTTTGAGGGCGGAAACGAAACGCGGCAATGCGCGACGATACACCCAATCGGTATCCAAGTTCGTAGCCCGCTGTTCCGCCGGGTAGAGCCCCGACTTCATCAAAAACACAAACGCCAAAGCGGCGAACATTAACAATTGCAACTGGGTCACGACGTGCGTGACGGTGTAGGGGTGATAATCGATCTCGGGGTGCGGCAGCATGCGATACAGCACGGGGTAGGCGACTCCGAGTGCGACACAGAAGAACGCCGCGATCGCCATCGCGACCAACATATTCGCCGGAGCTTCCTTGACACGCTTCCCTGAATCGTGGGCAAAGAATGCGAAGAAGGGGATCTTGATTCCCGAGTGCTCCATCACCCCCGCCGACGCAATCAACAGGATAAACCAGACCCAGAACTGATGCGTTTCGGCGGCCGCGCTGATGATCATCGACTTACTGATGAATCCACTCAGCAGCGGGAAGCCCGAAATTGCTCCGGCACCAATGATGCAGAAAAACGTCGTCCACGGCATCGACTTGTGCAGCCCACCGAGCTCGGTCGCTTTGATTGTACCGACGCGAAACAGCACCGCGCCCATCGACATAAACAGCAGCGATTTATAGATGATGTGACAGAACGCGTGAGCCACGGTGCCATTGATGGCAAGCTCCGTCCCAATTCCGATTCCCACTACCATGAAGCCAAGTTGGTTGTTCAAACTGTAGGCCAATACACGCCGCAGATCGTTTTCGATCACGGCAAACACGATCGGGAACAAGGTCATCGCACAGCCGATCCAAATCAGCGGCTCGTAACCGGCGAAGCCGCGGATCAATGAATAGACCGCCAATTTCGTGGTAAACGCACTAAGAAACACCGTCCCCGTGACGGTCGCCTGCGGATACGAATCTTGCAACCAATTGTGCAATAGCGGGAACGCACACTTGATTCCAAAGGCGAACAGAATCAAAAACGCCGACGCACTCAGCGGCTCACCCTCGACGACAAAGGAACCGAAGGCAAGTGATCCCGTTTCGACAAATCGCATGATCGCTCCGGAGAGCAACAGCACGCCTGAGGTGACTTGGATGATCAGATAACGCATCCCGGCTTTGTAGGCACGTTCATTGTCGCTGGCCCAAACGAGGAACACACTCGCCAGCGCGGTCAGTTCCCAATAGACGAACAACGTCAGCAGATCGCCCGCGCAACAAGCCCCGATCGCGGCACCGGCATAGACAATCCCGGCAACATGTTGACGAGTATCCCGCACGTGCAGCGCATAGATCGCCGACACGATCGCGGCAATATGAAACACGATTCCGAACAATCGACTCAGCCGATCGATACGAATCGCTTCGAGCGTCATGCCCAACAGCTCAAATTGACCCAACGTCGTTTCAGGCGTGAACCAAAACACGACCATGCTAATCAGCGATAGCACCAACACACCGATGGCCTGTGCTCGATGTGCCAGAAATGGCAACACCAAGGCGCCGAGGATCATGATCAAGCCGGGCGGAATGTTATCGATCATAATAATCCTCCGGCCGACGAACGATCACTCGCAACAAACGTCCCAAAAACACAATCACGACAAAAGCAATGAATCCAAACCAGGCTTGAAACCCAATCACATTTTCCCACTTGGGAAAGTGCGGGTGGGGGTTCTCGTAAAACAAGTCGGCCAGGACGAGCGCCAAGCAAGCGACGACCAGTCCACCAATCATCCAATGGATGTTACGTGGTTTCTCAAACCAGCTCGGCTCGGTTGTGGGTTTAGGTTCGGTCATCCGCTTAACTCGCCACCGTGATCGGCAAAAGCACTTGGTAAATCCAATCTGCGAAAAAGAACAACAACACACTCAAGATCGCGGTCACGCACAACGGCACCACACACATCATGGGAGCCTCTTGAATCCCGGCGGCCCCGGCCAGCGAAGGATCGACCGCCGAGGGTTCCCCTTCATGGGATGGATCCGATTTGTTTTCCAAGGGTGCCATGAACGCTTGGATCGGGATCGGAATCAGATAGGCGATGTTCAACAGCGAACTGAGCATCAGCGCCGCCGTTAAGACGTAGAGATGCGTTTCAACGGTGCCCATTGCCAGGAACCATTTACTCCAAGCACCGCCCCCCGGTGGCAAGCCAATGATGCTAACCGCCGCGATCAAAAATGCCGCGAAGGTGAACGGCATTTGCCGCCCCAGACCACGCATGTCGCTGATGTTCTTTTTGTGAGTGGCCACATAGATGGCCCCCGCACAAAAGAACAAGGTGATCTTTCCAACCGCATGCATGACGATGTGCATCCCGCCACCGATCACGCTACTTTGCGTTGCCAATCCCGCCCCGAGGGTGATGTAAGCAAGTTGACTAATCGTCGAATAGGCCAATCGCGCCTTCAAATTATCTTTGCTCATCGCGACGAGCGACGCAATCACCAGCGTCGCACCGGCGGCGTACGCCAACCAAATGCTGACTCCTGTGCTACTGAGCAAATCGATGCCAAAAATGTAGACGGTCACCTTGAGGATCGAAAACACTCCCACCTTCACGACGGCGACGGCGTGCAACAACGCGCTGACGGGAGTCGGAGCAACCATCGCGGCGGGCAGCCAGCGATGAAACGGCATCAGCGCCGCCTTGCCAATCCCAAAGGCGAACAGCCCCAACAACACACCCAGTCCTAGCGTCGAAATTTTTCCAGCAGCGTGGGGAGACGTCAAAACCCCTCCTGCAGTAAAGTCGAGCGTCCCGGCCACGTACCATGTCCAGGCGACCGCCAGCATGAAGAAGGCGACCGAGGTGGAAAGCAAAATACCGAGGTAAACGCGTCCGCCATCCCGTGCTTCCCGCGTACCGTGATGGGTGACCAACGGATACGTCGACACCGTCATCAACTCGTAAGCGACAAACAAGGTAAACAAGTTCGCGGAGAACGCCGCTGCGATGGCCGCGAAAATGGCGATGGCAAAACAAGCGTAAAACCGCGTTTGATTCTTTTCGTGGTGCCCGCGCATGTAGCCAATCGCGTACACCGTGGTCAGGATCCACAACCCCGATGCGACGAGAGCGAACAACATCCCCAGCGGTTCCACTTCGAAGGCAATTCGAAAACCGGGCAACATTTCACCCAAGTCGACCGCGGGTCGTTCGCCCGAGAATACATGACTCGAAAGGCGACACGTAACCGCAAACAGAATCGTTGAGACCAGCAACGTGCAAGCTTCTCGCACGTTAGCCCACCGGCCCACGGCGTAGATCAAGAACAGAGCCAACAACGGCAAGCCGGCCGCGATCCCGATTAGCGTTTCGGCAGTCATCATGGAGTGCCCCCCAACAACGTTGCAGCCGCTCCCGCGGCGAGGTCAGCCGAATAGGCCGTCCAAATTCCAAAGACGACCGTCGCTACAATCACCGCATACATCGGGATCAACATTCCAAGCGGTGCCTCGCGGGCGTTTTTGGCCTTTTTCGATGGTTCGGCAAAGTACAACGTCTCGACCACACGCCAAACATAAACCACCGCCAACAGCGAACTGAGCAACATCAACACGGCGACCGACCAGTGATGGGAATCGAAGGCCGCCGTCAACAACAACCACTTACTGATAAACCCTGCGGTCAACGGGACGCCGATCAAGCCGAGTCCTCCGATCGCCCAGGCGAAGGAGGTCCACGGCATCGTCCGCCCCGCACCTCGCCAATCCGCAATTTGGACCGAACCGATGCGTAAGGCAAAGCATCCCACCACCATGAACAATCCCCCTTTGATCAAGGCGTGATTGAACATGTGAACGATTCCCGCAGTCAGCCCCACATGGTTTGCCATACTAATTCCAAGCAGCATGTAACCAATTTGTGCAATGCTCGAATACGCCAATAAACGCTTTACGTTGTCTTGAAAGATGGCTGCGATGGAAGCCGCGAAGATGCCGACGAGCGCCATCACCATCAACGCCGTATCCAACGGCAAGACTTCAAACGCAAATTCGCGAGTGAAGATACTGAATACGATTCGGATCAAAGCATAGACCGAAACCTTGGTTGCGGTCGCAGCGATAAAGCAGGTGACCGCCGAAGGGGCGTAGGTGTACGCATTGGGCAACCAGGTATGAACGGGAAAGACCGCCATTTTGATGAACAATCCACTCGTCAAAAACGCGAATGCCACCAAAACGGTTCGCGGCCCATGATCGACGGGCAATCGCGCTGCGATATCAGCCATATTGAGCGTCCCGGTCATCTGATAGACCAAGCCGATACCGATCAAGATGAACGTGGCTCCAACGCTGCCCAAGATTAAGTACTGAAACGCCGCCAGCGGTGCACGCCGAGAGCGCCCCAGACTGACTAACGCGTACGTCGACAAGGACGAAATTTCCAAGAACACAAACACGTTGAACAAGTCGCCCGTGACGCACATGCCCAACATTCCGGTCAAGCAAAGCAAGTAGGTCGCGTAGAACAAATAGTGCTTGGAGTGCGGAATTTCTTCATCGATGCTGCGCGGAGCATACGTCAATACGATCGCACCGAGTGCGGAAACGAACAGCATCACAAATCCGCTGAGCCCGTCGACGACGTACTCGATCCCGTACGGCGGAGCCCAATTGCCAATGTTGTAACGAACCGGACCGTGCGCACTGACCTCGCTCATCAGCGCGACCGAGATCGCGAACACGCACCATGTGACCCCCAACGAGATCGCGTAGGCGATTCTGCGATTGCCAATCAACACGCACAAGGGAGCCGCCAATAACGGCAGCACGATCAATAAGATGGGGAGATGAATGTCCATCAAGAATCTCGATCCAATTCCAAAATTTTGTCTTCTTCAATCGTGCCATACTCCTCGCGGATACGAACAATCAAAGCCAGCGCCAAGGAGGTCGTCGCGATGCCCACCACGATTGCAGTCAGCATCAGCACGCTTGGCATGGGATTGGAATAAACGATCGGCTCGACGTGTGACGAGAGATCGACTTGTTGAGCGATTTCGCCGAGCGGGGAAAGGACTTGCTCCGCAACCGAATTCGCCGGCTCGGACACCGCGTGCCCTGCACCCGTCGCGTCAGCTGCGTGCTCAGCTATGTGGTCAACTGCGTGCTCCGATGTATCGGCATGCCCATTAACCAAGCGTGGCGGAATGATCGGCGCGGTCCCGCCATTGACCTTGCCCATCGTGATATAGAGCAAGAACACCGAGGTTTGGAAGATGTTCAATCCGATCACGGATTTAATCATGTTCTGGCGTGCGATGACGATATAGAAGCCGGTCATCATCAAAAAGATCACGATCCAGTAGTTGTACAGACCGAGGACTTGTTCCACGTTCATGCGATTCGTTTCCTGCCCGCAAAGGTGTAAAAAATCATCGTCATCACCGAGGTCACGGTCAGCCCGACGCCGAGTTCCACTAGAAAGATGCCGAGGTGTTGTCCGACGGGAAAGATCGTCGGATAGAAATGATGTTCCAGCACTTGGTAGTCAAGAAAGTTGCCCCCCAACGAGATCGTCAACACGCCCGTCAACCCATAGACCAGCACGCCAAGGGCCATCATTTTTTCGATCACGATCGGCGGGGCGACGCGTTTGACCGACTCAAGCCCAAACACCAAACCGTACAAGATCAAGGCCGAGGCAAAGATAACGCCTGCTTGAAAACCACCCCCGGGCCCAAAATCACCGTGAAATTGCACGTAAAATGCAAACAACAAGATGTACGGAATCAGTATTTTCGTGACGATTCGAATGATGGGAAAGGTTTTCATCGACGCGTCTCCTTGGATCGCTTCTTTGGAGATTCGTCTTTCTCTTTGCGAAGAATCAACATCACGGCGATTCCCGCCGTCAACACGACGGTCGTTTCGCCGAGCGTGTCGTAACCGCGATAGCCAGCCAAAATCGCAGTCACGACGTTGGGCAATCCATGCATGTCGTGTTGCGATTTTTCTACAAACGAAGGGCTCGGATGCAATTGGATGGGCGCTTGCGGGTCGCCGAAATGTGGCATATCCAAAGTGCCGTAAACCAGCACGCAGCCGGTGATCAACACGAGAAAAAAGGGCATGATCGGAGCATGCGTCAACTCGCGATCTTTCTTGCCCGTTAACGCCAACGTACTGAGCATCAGCACCGTGGCGATCCCCGCCCCCACCGCCGCCTCGGTAAAGGCAACATCGGGGGCGTCGAGGATTAACATCCAACTCGCACTGAGAAAGCTGTAGATGCCGGTGAACATGATCGCGGCCCACAAGTCGCGCATCCGCGCGATCGTGACCGCCGTGATGGCGAGCAAGGCCAAGATGGGAAAATCGATCAAACTACTCATGACTTGCTCGCATCCTCGCGGTTCGTCTCGCCATCCAACATCGGTTTCAAACCATGGCTCAACGCCGAACGAGCTAAGGCATGGCAAGAACTCGGGCTGGTCACGGTTAAGAAAAACAGGATCGCGACAAGTTTCAGCGCTGTCAGACTCAGCCCCGCTTGCAGTAACAATCCGGCGACGATCAATCCCGCACCCATCGTGTCGGTGATCCCGGCACCATGCATCCGCGAGAAAAACTCGGGAAGACGAACGATCCCAATCCCGCCGATAATGGAAAAGACGGAGCCCGATAGCAGCAGGATCCAACTCAAAGCATCAATTAGGCTCATGACGATACGCCCTCGTCGCCGAAGCTGCCGTATTCGGCAAACCGCAACAGTGCCACCATGCCGATAAAGTTCATCAGACTGTAGAGCAACGCGAGATCGAGAAAATCGTCGCGTCCGGTCATGAAATCGACCACACAGATCAGCAACACCGTTTTCGTGCCAAACGTATTGAGCGCTAACACTCGATCGAAAACGGTCGGTCCCCACATGGCGCGAATCAGTGCCAAACTCATCGTCACCAAAATCGCGATCGAGGTCACCGCGAACATATCAAAGCTCATCGCGGCCTCTCTAATTCACAAATCCGTCGTTCCATATCGGCCGAGATGCCCGATCCATCCCCGTCGAGCACCAACGCATGGATGGTAATGCTGCCCTCATCCACTCGCACCGAAACGGTCCCCGGCGTGAGCGTAATTGAATTTGCAAGCATGACACGCCCAAGCTCGGTTTTCACTTGGGTCGGCACGGTGACTAATTTTCGTTGGAGCGGCATTTTTGGAGACAAAATAATTTTTGCAACCGCCAGATTCGAGATCACAATCTCTTTGATCAACCACGGGGCATAGCGCGTGAAGGGTCGTACCCCTAACTGTGCCGGGGCACCTTCCTCATCCACGATCCTCATCCGGCGTGACATCCACAGGCTACAAAGGCACGATAGCACGCCTAAACCCAGAATGAAGGGGCTTTCAAAATGCCCAGACCAGGTCAGCCAAGTGACGAACAACGTCGCTGCGAGGGTCAAGGTGTATATCACGATCGCCGTCCTATTGCGGCTTCCTATCGACGAGGAATGCACTGCGGAGGTAAATGAGGGATCAAAACATCGCCGAATATAGCCACCGATGGTGTTTCGTGAATATGGGCAATCCCTCCGCTTCGGCAATGTCTAGCCCGCCAAGCATGCTCCCAAAGCAAGCACGGCCCAGCGTCGTCTCTCGCAAGACCCAGCGTCGTCCCTCGCAACACAGCGCGAAATCCTCCTCGACGCGCGTACCGCAAGCAGCGACCTGGTCGCGTTGAAAGGATCGAGGCGATCACGAATCCCGATCCATCGCAGACTAAGCCAAGCCCTCACTCGGCGGTTTATTGAGCACCGCCTCATAGCGGACAACCAAGTCATCCGCATTGGCAACCGTCATCCCCAGATCACGCAGTCTTCCGTCGCTGAGCGCGTAAACCCATCCATGAACGGCAAGCTTTTGCCCTTTTCGCCACGCGTCACGCACAATCGTGGTGCGACAAACGTTCCTGACTTGTTCAATCACGTTGAGTTCACAGAGACGATCACATCGCTCGCGCGGCACCGCGATCGCATCGAGTCGCTCTTGATGAGTCTGAGCCACATCCTGGATATAACGCAACCAATTTTCAATTAAACCAAGCTCTTTGTTAAACAACGCGGCGGCGACACCGCCACAGCCATAGTGCCCACACACGATTACATGTTCAACCTTCAAGACTTCGATCGCGAACTGCATCACCGACAAACAATTCAGATCCGAATGCACCACGAGATTGGCCACATTGCGGTGTACAAAAAGCTCGCCTGGATCTAACCCCACAATTTGATTCGCTGGCACACGGCTATCCGCACACCCAATCCAAAGGTATTTGGGGGAGTGAATTTTCGACAATCGGTCAAAGAAGCCAGGATCTGCCTCAACGACACCCTCCGCCCATGCTTGGTTGTTTTCAAAAAGGTCCTTCAACAAACGCATGCTGGTTTTTCCGATAAGTGTTTAGTCGTCGTGTGAAAATGAATTCTGTTTAGTATCGTCCATCGTCGCTTGAGTCATCACTCCGAAACAATCGAGCGGCGTCATCCTAGCGAGGAATGGGTTCTCTATTTCCAGAGCTTCCCACAGCACAGGCGACCGTTCGATCAAGCTGGTCGCGGAGCTGTTCCATCTGGTCCTTACTGAGCCCTTGTCCAACAAGACTGGCAACGTGAATCACCGCGATCCCCACCACTCCGGCAGGAACCAGCAGCAGTCCCCAGGGCGTTCCCCCCATGAACCATTGGACGTAACCGTAGATGCCGCCAACGAACATAAAAAAGACGGTCATGAAGTAGACCATCATAAAAAAGGTCCATACTTCGGGGCGAGGTGCAAAGCGAGCGTACAGCTGCGATCCCGTTTCGGTGTTGCTAACTTGCACCGACAGATGCGGCGACCAGAATCGCTGGTCTTCGATCTTGACGGTGAATTCCGCACAATCGCCTGCCGCCTTGGCGTTCTCGATGCCCTCCAACGCATCGATCGCGTGGCGGAGCCGCTGCATCGCCTCCTCTTTGCAGAACGGCAAATCCAACGTAAACGCAGGTTGCATTCTCAGGGAAGGCATCGTCAGACCTCGTTGCAAAAATTGCGTGCCGTTGGATCGAGGCAAAGGAAAGCCGCCATTGTGTCACGCACTCGGCTGTCAAGCAAGTTTTCGCGAGGCCCCCACCCAACCCGGCGATCGCGATTAGAGCAGATCGGGCTGGGTTACATTGCCCTTCGCTTGCCCATTGGCTTTCTGCGCAGTCGATGATGCTTTCTTTTTGCCCTTTTTCCCGCCCAATCGCTTTCCATCTTTCGTTTTCGGTGCGCTAAAGAGAGGGTTCTCGGGCCCCACCAGAGGTTCGCCTAACTTGGTTTGTTCAAGCCGCTCATTGATCTTGGTGGCATACTCGTCGCTCAGTTCGGTGCCAATAAATTCGCGTCTCAGCTTTTTTGCCACCACCAATGTGGTGCCACTACCGCTAAAGGGATCGAGCACACAATCACCTTCGTTCGAACTCGCTCGAATGATCCGCCCCAGCAACTGCTCAGGCATTTGGCAACCGTGAAATCCCTGACGTTCCTTGAACGTCCCCGCGACGCGAGGGAAATACCACGTATCCCCCTCTTCCTGGAAACCATCCGGCATATCTTGCGGACGGAGGATCCAAGTATTGTCGGGCAGCCGACCTTTCGGATTGGCGCGACTGTCGCCGTAAACCAATTGCCGCGCCGAGGGGATACGGATCTCGGGATCGGCCGCGTTGAAGGTGAAATTCTTGGGATCTTTGACAAAATGGAACAAGTGAGTGTGGGAACGGCTAAATCCATATTTGCAGTTCACACCAAAGGTGTAGTACCAAATCACCCAACTGCGACAAACAAAACCGACTTCACGCGTCGCACAGACCTTTAGTTCCGCGGCATACTCATCACCAATCGCAAGCCAAAAGGTCCCGTCGGGCTTTAAAACTTGGTGAACCCCCGTCATCCACTGGCGACACCAATCGAGATAGTCTTCGTCGCCTCGCTTGTCATCATAGACGTCGTAGTCGTAGCCAATATTGAACGGGGGATCGGCAAAACAAAGCTCAACCGATTCCGGCTCCATTTGTTTAAGCAACTCAACACAGTCACCCTGATGAAGCTGATTGAATTGAAGTGCCACGCAAAACAACCTGTAAAAGTGCGATAAAAACGAATGACCGAGCGATGATGGATGGGCGATCCATCCTAACGGAACCCTCCGCGCTGGCAATGTGCCCGCGATTCGAAAGTGCCAGCGTTGCAGAACAAATGCCACGGTTCATCGAGTCGCAGTGGCTTTGTTGGCTTGGCGTGTTCCACGGCCCCAGCGTTTGGCTGGCTCCGATCCCCATCCTTTAGGTTCCGCTTGGAATCTGGATCCGATTCGCAGGAACCGGATACAATCCCGTCCCAATTGGGGTCTCGGTCACCATTTGCGATCCCATTACGGGCTGCGGTCCAGGCACGGGCTGCCGCTCGACTCTCAATCCTTCAACCGAGATAGGAATCCTTCGCAGCGGTGCAAACCGGTTCATGTTGGAATCACGTTCCGAGGTCACATTCACGCTCGCAGTGGTTTCGCTAGGAATCACAGGCACTCGTTTGGGCAGCGTTACCATCGAGGGAATCATTCGGGATGACTTCGTTTCCACCGAAACGGGCGCGAACGTATGCTTCATCTTGTAGGGCTCGAAGCGTTCATCGGAAGCCGCGTCGGTAAATTCGCTGGGCGTGGTTTCGTCGAGTTCGGTTTCCTCGAGTACGGTTTCCTCGAGTACTCCTGATTTAGGCTCAGGAACCGCGACCCGCTTTACCTTTCCGAACTCGAGGACCGGTGGAACCTCCACCTGAGGAGGTGCAGGTTGCGTTGTTGAGCGGTTCGCCGAAACGGTACCCTTCAAAGCCGATGGAATCGAATCCGGTGCTTCCGTCACCGTCACCTCGGGTGCTGAAAACTTGGCAACCGATGGCACTCGCTCATCCGTAGCCAGCGGTGTTGAAAGCTCAATGCCGCTTTCGATCGGATCGCTCACCGCCGCCTCGTTACCAACCACCGACGATGCGTTTACGGTCGCTTCGATCATCCCATCGCTTCGCAAAGGAACCATCGACGGCAATGCGACCACGTCGTGCTTCGGAGCGTCCACGACCGCATGGGTCGAAGCACTGGTCTCTACGAAACCCTGGAGCACTTGCTCGGCCGCACTCACATCCAACTTGGTCGTGGGACTTATGCCATCGTTTAAAGCGGAGGTGTTTCGATCGCTCGCGCTCGGTATGGCGTGTTCGTCGGGCACAAATCCATCGATCATAGCGGAGTCATCCGGCTGCGTTCGTTTGACGCTCACACTTTCCACTTGTTCCGCCTGTGGCAAGACTTCAAGCATTCCAGGATGAGACACCTGAGCTCCGTTTGCACAGCCCGTTGCTTCGGGACACTTGTTCCAACAGGTTGGCTCGTGACCGTTGTACGTTTTCTTGCTTGCTCGAAATTTATCGAGAGAGCAATGCCTGGCTAGGTCGTGTCGCAGAGATACGCAGCCCACGCTGGCACCAAGCGTGACGGCTAATGTCATCGCAACCGCCGACGTCAATTGTGTTGGGGATGGTCGTTGCATCATTATCACCGCTTACTTTTCCAGAAATTGAAACGCGTAGATGAATAGGCCTGGGGGCGGAAGCATCTGTCTGGTTGGACAAGGCTGAGTTCGCACTGCGATCTACCCTCGTCAACCAAGGCTTTAACGTCCATTCAGACTAGAAAAGCCCGAGACGCATCGTCGCTGTTACCAATCCCACCGAACACGCGGACTGTCGCGAACATTTGTAGAGACACGACAAAGGGTCGTGTATTGAGTTGAGACATCGTCACATCCGTGCGTGGTTCTGGAAGCACCCAAAAAATCCCCGACAACATCCTTTGTTCCGGATTCAATCTCCTGGGGTTGCTAAGAAACGATTCCCATTTTCCACAGGTAACCCTTTCACAGCGACGAGCGATCCAAGCAGTTGCACGTCCACTGAAACGCATCGCTTTTCAACGCGCCGTTCGCTCCTCAAAATCTTCGCCACGCAACCGCCAAACTAGGCTCGTCTACAAAGCTTCGTCACCTTGCACGATCCACGCCGGATCATTCGCGTTTGAAGTCCATCTCGGATTTCGCTCCTTTGAGGTATCGTCTTCCTCAGGATCAGCCCTCCCCAAATCGCCGATTCGACGATGATCTTTCCGCACCCCACCCTCAGATTGCACCTAAGGAAGCGGTCGCACGCGTTACGGTGACCCTGCGGGCCAAGCGGCTCGTGAAGCTTCTCATTCCCAGACAACCGCGACGCGATAGTGGGATGAATTGCCCCTAGCAGGAGGGTTAAACATTCGAGCCTGCTAGCCGATTCAAAGGGTTCTGTGATTTCAAGAGCACCGTGGATTTCAAGGGGATCGCGAATCAGAAGACCCACGGAATCCAAACTCAGAACACGCTGATCTCCCCCCCAAAAAAGCATCCCAGTGCAAAACGTCGGCGACGTGCAACTAGGTTTTTCGCAGCGCAGCTTCATCGGCGTTCACGCGGTCCAAGCTGGGGTGAACCTCGCGAGCGGGTTGATCGCCAGCCCGCGGGGACGGATCCATGAGCGGGCCGAGTTAACGGCTCAGCTCGGGGTGCGGATGGGGCGGGGTGAGTTCGAGCGAAAGCTTCAGCGACTCTGCTGCCGCTTCTTGATTCGCATTGCTCAGTTGTTCCACGATCAAAACGGTGGGGCCAACTTGCAAGACCATCGGCAACGCATCGAGTTTCTCTTGCCAGCGGGATGCTTGCTCTGCCACCTCCGGCGGCAACGTCGTTCGCCACAAAACCACGTCGGCTAATTTGGCTATTTCAGGGCGTGCATGATCGCTGCGTAGCGCCTTGAGCGTCTGCACAGCCCGGTCGCGTTGATCGGTCGAAAGCAACCAACTCGCCGCGACAAGCCGCACCGCGGGTGCGGGATCCGCGAGCCGTTTCTGGGCCGCCTCGGTCGTCGCCCCGCTGGATGTCCCACGATCGTTGCGCCATGCAATCGGCAACCACGCCAGCACCAGGGGAGGCAAGGGTCGACGATCAAGTTGAGCGACGAGCTCCAGTGCGATCGCGGCACGCGCACTTCGCCAAGCCGCTTGAGCGGCCAACATCGACAACCATTGTTGGCGCCATACCGGCGGTCGTTCCTTGAGCGAATCGAGCAACCCCCGCAGCGACTCGTCATACTTTTGGGCATCAAACAATTCAATCGCGGCCGTTTGCTTTTCACTGCGCTGGCTCGGTTCAATCCAAATCACACGATGGGCCGCAAACAGCGATTCTTTTTCATCGCCAGCTAGACGTATCGAGATTTGCTTGGCGTCCAGCGAGATGATTTCGCCAACCCGCATTTGAATCGCTTGCGGATACCAATTGCTTTGAGCCGCAGTGGGCCGCATCGGTTCAAGCCAAACCTTGTCACCCCAAGCGGTTTGGATCCCCATCAGCGAAAGCGTCATCAGGATCGCCAAGCCGATTCGCGGCGCGGTCGAAAGAGACGTCCATGATGGCGTTACTTTCGTTTCGGTGGTGCGTCGAAATAACATTTTCGTTCGAAGTCGCAGTGGAAACAGACTGAGGGTTTAAGGCTGACGATTTTTACCGAGCGAGCGGATGTCAACGTATTGGTATTGGCCTAGGTTTTGTGCCGCAAGATCTCGCAAGAAACTATCCGCCGGGGCCAGGGGATCGGCACCAAATTCGATCGCATGAATCGTCGTCCCACTCCGTTGAGCACGGCGACGAATCTCGCCAAGCTGGGATGTGGAAAGCCGTGGGATGCGGGCATCGGTCAAAAAGAAGATGACATCGGGATCCATTCGTAGCGCGAGCTTCAACGCGCTGTCGTGCTCGGTGCTGCCGTACGCGGTGATCGAGTCGACGTAACGTTGCGCGCGAGCCAAGGTTGCCTTCTCCCCCTGCATCAATTGCAGCGGGACACCGACGATTTGAAACGGTTGCGGTTGATCGTTGTAGAAAATGATCTGGAATCGTTGACGGTCGGTCAGACTGTTCAAACTTTGGATCAATTCGCGTTTGGCAGCGCGGAGCGGCATGCCGCCGTTGCCATTCATGCTGTCGGATCGGTCAAACACATAGACAAAACGTGATCCGCTGCCAGAGATGCCAAATACCATGGTCGTGGCTTCGTTGGAATCGCCTTCGCTGCCCGGCGGGCGTTGAGAATCAAACGCATCGCCGTCGAGCGACGTTTCTCCGGCGATTCCCGTTCCCGAAACGGGGGAGGGAGTGGCGTTCATTTGGCTCAAAATTCCAGCCAAATCGATCGGTGGACTCAAATCCGCCGGAGGCGCTGCGGCCGCTGACACCTCCCCCGATTCCGCTGCGGTCGCTTCGTCGGTGGCGGTCGGATTCGGATTGGCCACATCGACATAGCGGTCACGGTCGGGCATGCGATGAACCATGGCAATGCCGACCGGACGCTCGGTATCGGAGCCCGTTCCTGAGGATGTCTGAGCCAAAAATAGCCCAAGCGACGTTAAAAGTACCACATGGAATGAGAGCGATAGCAACAGTGCGGGCAACGGGCGGTCGGGCAGATCGAGCTCTAATCGATCCCCCGGGCTGGGCGCGATTGAGTCACCGGTCGCCTGTGGCGTGGGATTGGCAGAACGGTTCATAAAAGGGTCGCGAGCGGATCGGAAATTCAAAAAGGTAGCTAATTTTCGCCGTGATACGCCTCGCGGCGGCTCAATAGTGCCTTTTCAGACGCGTCTCAGACAACTACGTTAGTGGTCAATTCATTCTAACCCTAGACCAACACTTTGGTGATTCGCCAGTTTGGTGGGAAAGATCCACACTGCGGAGAAATAACTCGTGAGCGACGCTCGATACCTGTTTACTAGTGAATCAGTCAGCATGGGTCACCCCGACAAGCTGGCAGACCGTATTTCGGATGGAATTCTCGACGCGTTGTTGGCGCAAGATCCCCACAGCCGCGTGGCCTGCGAAACCATGGTCACCACCGGAATCGCGATCGTCGCGGGTGAGATCTCGACGAAAGCCAATGTCCAATACTCCGATGTCGTCCGCGAAGTGATTAACGAAGTCGGTTACACCGATGACGAATTCGGCATCTGTGGCAAAACCTGTGCAGTAATGGTTTCGCTAGACACGCAAAGCCCCGACATTGCCCAAGGTGTTAACTCGGACGATAGCAGCGGCAAAGATGTCGGTGCCGGCGACCAAGGCTTGATGTTTGGCTATGCTTGCAAAGACACTCCCGAAATGATGCCAATGCCGATCGCATTGTCGCACCGCATCATCAATCGGATCACCGAAGCTCGCTTCAACAAAGAGGTCGACTGGCTTCGTCCGGACAACAAAGCACAAGTCACGGTCGAGTACGAGGGACAAACGCCCGTCCGCGTCGACACCGTCGTGGTCAGTGCACAGCACTCGCCCGACGTGACCAATGACGAGATCAAAAAGTTCATCATCGAGAACGTGATCAAGCCTTCGATTCCTGCGGAACTCGACAAGGGCGACATCAAGTATCACATCAACCCGACCGGCAAGTTCGTCGTTGGCGGACCTCACGGCGACTGTGGTTTGACCGGTCGCAAGATCATCGTTGACACCTATGGTGGTTGGGGACGTCACGGCGGCGGCGCATTCAGCGGCAAGGACTCGACCAAGGTGGACCGCAGTGCGGCCTACATGGCGCGTTACGTTGCCAAGAACATCGTCGCTGCGGGGCTTGCCGATCGTTGCGAAGTGCAACTCGCTTACGCCATCGGCGTGACCGAGCCCGTCAGTGTTCATGTTGATACCGAGGGTACGGGCAAGATCGACGATACGAAGCTGTGTGCGTTGGTGCGAGAGCATTTTGCGTTGACACCTTCGGGCATCATCAACCACTTGCAACTGCGTCGCCCCATCTTCCGTCAAACCAGTGCGGGCGGCCATTTCGGACGCGACGGCGATGCGTTCACTTGGGAAAAGACCGACAAGGCCGAAGCGTTGGCCGAAGCGGCTGGTATCGCAGCCACGGCTTAAGTTTGGCTCTAAAAAGCGAAAGTGAGATGAGATGCGAATCGCGTGGATAACCGATCCGCATCTCAATCACGTTTCGCCGGATCGTTGGGATCAATGGTGCGATCGCATCGCATCGATGCAACCCGATGCACTTCTAATCACCGGCGACATCTCCGAAGGGGATGACGTCGAGTTGCAGTTGCGACGCACCGCGGAACGGTTCGCCGTCCCGCTCTATTTTGTGCTCGGCAATCACGACTTCTATCAAAGTTCCATTGCCCAAACTCGGCAAAATGTGATCGCGGCCTCACGCGACCACAATGCACTGAACTACCTGACCGATCGAGGTCCGGTCGCGTTAGCCGACGGGGTTTACCTAGTCGGTGAAGATGGCTGGGGTGATGCGACCGTGGGCAACTACGATGAATCGTTTATCCGGCTAAACGACTTCAAGCTGATCGATGATTTTCGCGAGATATCCGACGACCGCTGGAAAGCAAAGCTCCAACAACTCGGTGCCGACTCGGCCGCTCGGCTGCAAGTCAAACTCAATGCAGTTCCTCGCAATGCGACCCAGATACTCGTCGCGACCCATGTTCCGCCGTTTCGTGAATCGTGTTGGTACGAAGGCAAAACGACCGACGACCACTGGGCTCCCTTTTTCGTTTGCGGTGAAGTTGGCCGCACGTTAATGGAGTTTTGCCAACGCCGCGTGGATTGCCAAACCACCGTCATCTGTGGTCATACGCATCACGACGGCATCGCCACCCTACGTGAAAATTTGATCGTGCATACGGGATCCGCCGTCTACGGTGCTCCCGATGTCGAGGCCGTCATCGAAGTCACGGCAAACGAACTTCACATCGCAGGGCACCGTCGTTGATCGCGGAGCGATCAACGACATTGGTCAACGGCATTCGCTCACCTCGTGGCATTTACTTTCTACTATGATGGTAGAGAACGATCTCGAATGTGAGCGAACTTGATCCCATGGCAAAATCGATCTGGCCTAGCGACGACAAAACCGAAACGCTGCTGATCGCGGCGAAACAGGGTGACGTGGATGCCGTGAACCGTTTACTCGAACGGCATCGAGTCTCCGTGCGGCGACTGGTCGAAATGCGGCTCGATCGCAAAGTCCAGCGGCGAGTGGACGTCAGTGATGTCGTCCAAGATGTGCTGCTGGAAGCCAGCGGCCGGCTGGAAAAATATCTCGATGACCCCGCCATGGCCTTCCACCTGTGGATTCGTCAAATCGCTTGGGACCGCATCATTGACACGTATCGACGACACCGTGTGAGCGCGAAACGCAACATGGATCGCGAACAAGCGATGGTGATACCAGCCGGCCAAGATCAATCGTCTGTGGAATTGGCGGCTCAACTTTGGGATCCGGGACCGACGCCGGCCGCCGCCGCTACGCAACGCGAAATCGCGACGAAGGTCGAAGCGGCGATCGAGCAACTTGGTGAACAAGACCGTGAAATGATCTTGATGCGGCATTACGAGCACCTTTCCAATCTAGAGATTGCCGAAGTGCTTGGCGTCAATCCGCCCGCGGCGAGCATGCGATACTTGCGTGCCATCCGGCGACTGCGTGAACTGCTCGAGAACGAATCGGGTGACGAGTATGCGCCGTGAGCGACACACCGCTTGGACCTCTCGACGAATCCCACTCCGCCGCCGAGGAGTCTAGCGCCGACGATGAAAAGATCGCCGCGATTTTGGCCGATCTTGCCGATGGGGTTTGTCGCGGTGAACTCGTCGACTTCGCCGCCGTGTGTCACCAGCATCCTCAATACGCTGATGAATTGCGGCGTTTGTGGGGTGCCGTCCTGGTTACCGATACCGCCGGCGTTGCCAACGAACAACTCCCTGCTGCAAACGACCATATGACAATCGAAGCCGGCTCATCGGGACGTTGGCGAAGTCTGCAATTGCCAACCGAAATCGGCGACTACAACTTAATCGAAGAGATCGGTCGCGGCGGAATGGGCGTCGTTTTTCGCGCTCGCCAAATCAGTCTTCATCGCGAAGTCGCTGTCAAAATGATCCTGCGTGGACGATTGGCAAGCGAAACCGACATGCAACGTTTTTTGGCCGAAGCGTCGGCAACGGCAAAGTTGGATCACCCCAGTATCGTGCCGGTATACGAAGTCGGTGATATCGATGGCCGACCTTTCTTCAGCATGAAGTACATCGACGGCATCACGCTGGCCGAGCGAGTCGCCGATGGACCGATGCCACCACGAGAAGCGGCTCAGATTGTCGCCACCATCGCTCGCGCGATCCAGTTCGCACATGACGCTGGCGTGCTGCATCGCGACATCAAGCCAAGCAATATCTTATTGCCTCGCGAGGGCGTGCCGATGATCACCGATTTCGGATTGGCGAAACAATTGGGTTCCCAAGCTGATTTAACGCGCAGCGGGATGCTCGTCGGCACTCCTGCCTACATGTCACCCGAGCAAGCTGGTAATCGCCGCGACATGATCGGACCTTCGAGCGATGTTTACAGCCTTGGCTGTGTACTCTATTTCGCTTTGACGGGAAGTTCACCCTTTGTCGCCGAGACTCCGATGCAATTGGTGATGTTGGTGATCGAGCAAGACCCCAGTCCACCGCGAACGCTGCGTCCAAGCCTGGATCGCGACTTGGAAATGATTGTGGTTCGCTGCCTGCAAAAACCGATCGATTTGCGATATGAATCGGCAGCCGCGCTGGCGACAGACCTCGAAGCGTATCTTACTGACGAACCGGTCGCCGCACGCAGTGGTCGGTTTGGCCAGGTCGTTGCACGCGTGTTTCGCGAAACCCATCATGCCGCGGTTCTAGAAAACTGGGGGCTGTTATGGATGTGGCATTCGTTGGTGTTATTGGTTGCGTGTTTATTGACGTGGCAACTGGATTATCACAACATCACCAATCGAATGGCATACGCCGGCGTATGGACCGTCGGCTTAGGCACTTGGGCGGCAGTCTTTTGGCGAATGCGACAGCGAATGGGGCCGGTCACGTTTATTGAGCGGCAAGTCGCCCACGTGTGGGGCGCCAGCATGATGGCGATCGCGATGATATTTCCGCTGGAGTGGTGGCTCTCGCTACCGGTGCTCACCCTATCCCCGATGCTAGGGCTTGTCACCGCGATGGTCTTTCTAATCAAAGCAAGCATGTTAACGGGGGCGTTTTATGTCCAGACGGCCGCGTTATTAGTTGCGTCGGTTTTGATGGCGTACTACCCACCCTGGGCCCATTTAATTTTTGGGGTTGTCGGTGGAGGATGTTTTTTTGTGCCCGGCTACCAATACGCCCGCCGCCGACGCAGGCAAGGACACACACCCGAGAGAAGCCAACGCTGGTTTGATTAGATCCGGCTCGCGCGGAGAGTGCGAAAGGAGAGAGTCGCCGTTGTTCGGTAATGCAACCGTTACGCGGATCTTTCTGTCCGACGCAGCGTCAGCAGCGACAGTTCGGGGCGGCAATGAATGCGCATCAAGTGGACGCCGCCGAGCCCGCGCGAGACATGCATCGTGGTCGGTGCTTTGTAGAAATCGCCCGACGCAAATCGGCTACCGTGAAAACTAGGACTCAAGATCGGACCGATCAACGGCAATCGTCCTTGCCCGCCATGCGTGTGCCCCGCCATCATCAGATGAATGCCGTGCCGTCGCGCCCACCAAATTTGATCGGGGCTGTGGCTGACCAAAATCCGAAACTCGCCGCCGTCATGGGGCTCAAGTTGCGGTCGATCAAACCAGGGGTATTCATTGCCGATGATTCGTACCGCTTGACCACGTAATTGGCAAGTGACGGAATTGGTGCCCAGATCAGTCCACCCGGCCAAGTCCATCGCATGACGTGTTTGTCGCGAGTCTTCGATCCGCGTGTCATGATTGCCCAGCACGTAGAAGCAGCCATCGCGTGCCTCGGCCGGAGCAAAAATCTCAGGTAACCAATCGACACACGGTTGCCGATCGATGATGTCACCCGTAATCACCATCATGTCGGGCTGCCACTGAGTTGCCCGCGTTACGACGTACTTGGCGTAGTCGGGATGCACATCGCCGGTTAAATGAATGTCGCTTAAATGGGCGATCCGATAACCGTCCAATTTTTCCGGTAATCCCTCGACGGGCAGCGTGATCTGTTCGATCGCCAAGTCAAAGATTTGGTTCAGCGGCAACTTGGATTCGAACTTGCATTTCGCCGTTAACGCAAGCGGCTTGTTGACCACACGTGGAACATCGACGACCTCGACTTTGCGTTTCGCAGCCACCCTCTCGATGCCGAGGATCGGACGCCACAGCAGCCAAGGAATCCCCAGGTAAATCCAACTCGCTAAGCAAACGACAGCATAAAGGTTCAATAACGGTGGAAAGTGCACGGTCGCATCGCCATCGATCAGCACGCTTTTTAGAGAATCAAAGTACAACACTCCGACGATCATGGGGATCGAGACGGCCGATGCAAAAAAAACCTTGACGATTCGTTTGATACGCTGCCGTGGAATCCCCAAGCCATTGATGCGATTGTAAATCGCCACATGAATCCCGAAGTGCCCGATTAGAGCGGCCCCCAGGATCAACCACCATCGATTAGGCGTAAGCATCACTCTACAGCGCCTTGGGTCGCATGAAATGTTCAAGTTCAACCGTGCTGCTGAGCCGAAACTTGCTCCAGTCCTCGTCCGCTAAGGTGAAAACAGCAATCGCAGCGGTGGGCATGTCGATCCATTGTTGAGCCAGTTGGGAAACCAGGTGTGCCAGACCGGGGTTGTGAGCGATCACCATCAAAGTCGAAGCATCGCAATGGTCCGAACGAATGGTGCTGCAAATCGTTTCGGGCGTGGCCAAGTACAACGCGTCGCTATAACTGACGATGGGATCCGAAGGAAACGAGTCCTGCATCCGTTGGAGGGTTTCTCGCGTTCGGGTTGCCGAGGAACAGAGCACAACATCGGGCAGACAATCGAGCTCGCCAAGCCACGCGCCCATGATCGGGGCATCATGACGCCCTCGCTCGTTGAGATGACGCTCATGATCGGCACTCCCTTCGCCAGACCAATCGCTTTTCGCATGCCGCATCAAGACGAGACGCCGCGGCTTTTGATGCGTTCGACTTTGGGAATCGTCCATGGTCATTTTTTCTAACGTTGTCCGCGTGAGCTTTAGCGTACCGATTCCAAGCCATGCATCCGTCGTAAGAGACCGAGTTGTCCGGCGTGAATGCCTTCGTGGATCGGACAGAAGAGGATCGCACCGAGTTTGATCGGGTAAGCAGCGTAGGGCATATCGACCGCTTCGAGCAACACCTCTGGGGCAACCCCCTCGAGTACCTGCATGGATTGAGCGTGGACTTGGGCAAGTCGATCTAACAGCTCCTCGGGTGTCGGTTGCGAGCTGGCGTCCGCGCTCGGAACGGTGCCGCGACCGTACGTTTTACGAAATTTTCCCGGTATCAATTCCAGATCATCCGGGCCGCGGCCGCGGATCCGAAACATCAGTAGCCCGTACTGGCTGACCGTTAGATGCCCCACTTGCCAGGCGACGTTCGTGGGCATCCCAGCGGGGATCGTAAACCACAGTTCTTGTGGCGTGTTTTCGAGCAACTCCAAGGTGTAGTTGCGGGCAAACTGGATCTGGCCGATCGCCCCACGCAACATCTCGGAAGCTTGCGTCAGCGAAGGAACGATCGTGCTATTCGTTTCGGTATTCATGTCCCGATCATACCAAAATTTAGGAAATGAAAACGAGCCGCGGCGCCTCCGCACGCACCGAAAATGGCGGCTCCCAAGGTCCTTGCCGCTCAGCATCCTTGCTACTCAGCGATCTGCCTGTGAACTTGCGCGTTGTTCCGAACCCACCGCGTCGGCGGGGGTCAACCGATCTTGATTTGGTCCTGGGCTGATGCGTCGGGTTAGGATTTGCTGGGAAAAATGGCAATCGCGGCTGGGGTAGGTTCGCTTTCAAAGCGCAAAGCAAAAACGTCATCGGGACCCCGGCGGGAAGGGCCGCAGTTAACTGCAAGAGGGGGACCGTGCTAGCGGGCAGCCTTGTTACGCGCTGGCTTTGAAACCAGACGAATCGGCGGCATCACCGCACGGCCGCCATGGAACGTGCGGCGACGCTCAATCGTGTGATCAAACACGAACGCGCCATGCTCGATGCCGGGACGAGGCGAGACGCGGAGGATCGCCGGATGGCCACATTCACTGCACTGGATACGCAATCCGTGGCCATCGAGCAAACGATGAATCGACTGAACCATTTGTTGATTCTGGTCGAGGGAGCCGAAACTGCGGCCGGCAAATTGTCCGAGTTGAATTTGAATCGCTTGCCGAATCGAGCGTTGCATGCGATTGATTTCACGCTCCAGATCTTCGATGGCCGCCCCAGCAACCTCGGCCGATAGGGTCTCCGTATCCGCTGGGTTGGATTGATGCAGGGGGGTTCGGTTCAGGTGCAATCCGGCGGGATCGAGGTCAGCCATAGAATCGATAAGGAGGGGGACGTGAACAAAACAACACTCTAGGAAGCCTAAGATAAATCCCCCAGAACGAACTGGACGATTTTATACAAATTGTATAAGCTGTCCAGTCAGATCGACGCGTTTTCGTCCACTGGTTTACCAAGACGTCCCATTATCGCCACTTGATGAGGGGATGACGAAGCGACGCAAAATGGGAAAGCGCTGCTTATTCGCATCAATCGACAAGGTCGGTGGGTGCCGGTGGCTTTTATCAGTAACCGTCAAGGTCAACATGGCGGCGAAGCGTTTGATTCACTACTGTTCGACATACATCTAACTCAATTCACCCCCTCGTGAGCTCCGAAAAACGCCATGTCGGTCAATCAACAAACCGTTGAGGAAACCAAAGCTCAGATCCGATCGCTGGTCAACGAGATTGCTGCGCTCTCGAAATCCGGGGCGACGGCCGGCGAGTTTTATCCTGAACTGCTTTCCCGCATCATCACTGCGCTGGCCGCTGCCGGCGGTGCCATTTGGTTGCTTGACGAAGATCGTCAGCTCAAGTTGCAGTATCAAATCAATGCGGAACCGAGCGTGTTGTCGGGGGACACCGAGGACGCGACTCGTCACACCCGGTTGATCCAGCGCGTCGCCAACACGGGCCAATCGCTGATCGTTCCGCCTTATTCGGGCACGGCCGACGGCGAGGCCGAAGGCAACCCAACCCGTTATCTGCTCGTCCTGGGCGCTCTGAAGCATGACGAGCAACAAGACGGTTTGATCGAGATTTTCCAACGTCCCGACACCGCGCCGGATACTCAGCGTGGTTACCTGCGGTTTGTTCAACAGATGTGTGAACTAGCCGCGGATTGGTTGCGCGGACAGAAGCTACAAAAGCTTGGGGACCGTCAAACGCTGTGGCAGCAAGCCGACGCGTTCGCGCGAGCGTCGCACGAGTCGCTCGACTTGATGGAAACCGCTCACATCGTTGCCAACGAGGGTCGTCGCTTGATCGGTTGCGACCGCGTAAGCGTGGCGATCAAAAAGGGGAACAAGTGCACGGTACGGGCGATCAGCGGTCAAGACACGATCGAGAATCGATCCAATATCGTCTCGTCGCTCAATCAACTTGCCACCCGTGTGGTCGCTGCGGGCGAGCCGCTTTGGCATGATGGATCGACCGAAGATTTGCCTCCCCAAATCGAAGAGGCGCTCGAAGACTACGTCGATCAATCTTACGGCCGCAGCATCGCTGTGCTGCCGCTTCGCGAACCGCAACGAAAACTCGGTGCCGAAGCGGACACCGGCGCCGCGGGTGAGATCGATCGCGACAACGCTCACCGCGGCGAAGTGATTGGGGCGTTGATCATCGAGCAAATCGAGAGCAACATTCCGACCGAAATCTTTCACGCCCGATGCGATTTGGTGTACGAGCACGGAACGCGTGCGATCGCCAACTCGATGTCGCATAGCAATTTGTTCTTGATGCCGGTGTGGCGGGCGTTAGGTCGTGCCACCTGGGTATTACGAGCGCGAACGTTACCAAAGACGCTCGCTGTGGTCGCTTTAGTGCTCGCCGGAATTCTCGCCTTGGTATTCATTCCTAAGGATTTCACACTCGAAGCCGAGGGAACGCTGACTCCGGAGATTCGCCGCGAGATTTTCGCGCCGATTGACGGCGAGGTGGTCGAAGTGTTGGTGGACCACAACTCACCCGTCACGATCGGCCAAGAACTGGTTCGTTTGCGAAACCGGGACTTGGAAATCCAGCTCACCGATATCGAAGGCCAAATTCAAACGGCGTTAGCGGAAAAGGCACGCAACCAGGGGCAATTGACCCAGCGAAAATCGCTCGACCCTTCCGAACGACGGGCGCTCGAAGGAGAAGTCAACGAGCTCGACACGAAACGCCGAGTGTTGATCGAAAAGAAACAAATGTTGGTGGATCGCGCCGAGCAATTGATTATTCGCTCGCCAATCGACGGAATCGTGACCACTTGGGACGTCGAAAAGATGTTGCGGAGTCGTCCGATTTCGACTGGCCAAGTGTTGTTGGAAGTCGCGGACCTGCGTCAGCCGTTGTTCCTCAAGTTAGAGCTGCCTGAAAAACGTGAAGGTCACTTGGACGAATATATCGACGAGCATCAGTCCGACGAGCTGGATGTGACCTACATTTTGGCGACCAACCCGGACGTGAAATTGGATGCAACGCTCAAAGTTGCCCAAATTTCGGCTCGGGCTGAACCGAACGAAGAGCATGGTGCGGTCATCAAAATGTCGGCATTTCCCGAACAAACCGCATTACAGGCATTGCGTCCGCGTCCCGGCGCGAAGGTGATCGCCAAGGTTTACTGCGGCCGCCGATCGAGTGGATTCGTGTTCTTTCACGAGATCTACGAATGGTGCTGTAAGTTCTTCTTTTAGTTCCCAGCGAAGTGATGGCGTGATCAAGCTGTCACCCCACGATGAACCAATCTAATCGAGTTTGAATCTGTGAAAACAATCTTAATCACTGCACTCGCACTGGCGTTTGCCACTCCGGCTTTGGCTCAGACCGCCCCCACTTCGGTTGCACCCACTTCGGCTGCGAACGAAATTCACGCCGAGAATTGCATGGTGAAGTTCATTCACAATGTGGATGTTCCTGCGGAGGTCGATGGCAAGGTGATGGAACTAAAGTTCGATGAGGGCTCGACGGTTGCGGCTGGCGAATTGATGGTGGTCATCGACGACACCCAGGCCAAGTTCGCTTTGGAGCTGAAGAAAGCCGAGGAGAAGGAAGCCCTGCTCAATGCCACCAACGACGTCAATTTGAAGGATTCCAAGAACGCCGAAGATCTCGCCAGAGCGGAACTTGAAGCGTTCAAGGAGCTGCGTCGCGAAGGAGCCATTCCCTTCTGGGAACTCGAAAAGAAACGTTTTGAGGCGACCCGCGCGGAGCTAAAAATTGACTTGGCGGAAATGCAAATGCAGATCGCCAAGGTTCAATTCAAAGCCAAAGAAAACGAACGCCAAATGGCCGAGTACGAGATCAAGAAACGCCGCATCACGGCTCCCTTTGCTGGCTACGTCGAAGCTCGTCTTGCCCAACTTGGTGAATGGGTGCAACCGGGAACCCCGGTCGCGACCTTGGTTCAATTGGACAAATTGAAAGTCGAGGGTTACGTCGATGCACTGCGTTATTCCGACCAAGTGGTCAAAGGCATGCCCGCCCAGGTGCGGGTGTATCGCGAAGCGAGCAATGAAAACGCAGTGACCTTTAATGCCAAAATCGACTTCGTCGGCAGCGAGATTGGCTTGGACAAACGCTACCGAGTCTCGGTCAATATCGACAACAAACAAGCTGGCGAACAATGGTTGGTCAAGCCAGGAATGCGAGCCGAAATCATCGTGCTTAAGTAACTCGACCGCGTTAGCCCAAGGGTTCCAAAACGGCGAGACCGGACGAACGCGGCAATGACAGGCGGAAAGCCTCTCCCACTTTTTTACCCCATTCTCTTTTCCACTCCATTCTCTTTTCCACTCCATGGCCACACTTGCTGAATCACTCGTAAGCAGCTCATCACGGCCGCTGACAGTGCGCAAACGACCTGATTTGACGGCGAGTCGACATCGCTATCAAGGCACAGGTTATTGGGTGGTCAAGGAACCGGTGGGATTACAGTACTTTCGTTTTCATGAGGAAGAGTACTTCATCCTAAACATGCTCGATGGGCACGTCAGTCTGCAGCAGATTAAGGATGGATTCGAGCAGCGTTTTGCTCCGCAAAAGATCACGTTTGGTGACTTGCAACAATTCATTGGCATGTTGCACCGCAGCGGATTGGTGATCAGTAATTCGCCGGGGCAAGGCAAAGCACTGCGCGAGCGCGGTCGCAAAAAGAAGAACAAAGAAGTGATGGGCAAGATGTCCAACGTGTTCGCATTGCGATTCCGCGGCTTCGATCCCGAGAAGATACTCAATACGATTTTGCCTTGGTTTGGTTGGATCTTTACCGTTCCAGCGCTAATCTTTTTTCTTGGCTTGTGTGGGGCCGCTGGGCTGCTGCTGGCCAGTCAATACGAGACCGTTTACGCGAAATTGCCGACCTTTCACCAGTTTTTTGCTGCTGATCGTTGGTTGATTCTGGCCATCACGATGGCGCTGGTAAAAGTGCTTCACGAGTTTGGTCACGGGTTGAGTTGTAAAAAGTTCGGTGGGGAATGCCACGAGATCGGCTTCATGTTGCTGGTCTTTACGCCGTGTTTGTATTGCAACGTTTCCGACTCGTGGATGTTGCCGAACAAATGGAAGCGTGTTTGGATCGGAGCGGGCGGGATCTATGTCGAGATGATCTTGGCGTCGATCGCAGCGTTTGTGTGGTGGTTTAGTGAACAAGGCACCACGATCAACGACTTGTGTTTGAACATGATGTTTTTGAACGTCGTCAGCACGGTCTTGGTGAATGGTAACCCGCTGTTGCGGTTCGACGGTTACTACATCTTGATGGATTTTTTAGAGATCCCGAACCTGCGTCAAAAGAGCACCGAAGTGCTGAAGCGTTGGTTCCAAGAAACCTGTCTCGGTTTAGAGTTACAAGACGATCCGTTCATGCCCACGCGGGGCAAGTTGATGTTCGGGTTGTTCACGATCGCCAGTGTGATTTATCGCTGGGTCGTGGTGTTTTCGATTTGTTGGTTCGTGATCAAAGTACTCGAACCTTATGGACTTCAAGCGGTGGGACGGATGGTGGCCGTGGTCGGATTCTTCGGCCTGGTGGCGCAACCGGTGATTCAAACGTGGAAGTTCTGTCGTACGCCTGGGAGATTATCAAAAGTGAAACGTGGCCGTCTGTTGGCGACATTGGCGATCGCCGGGCTGGTTATCGCTGCCGTCATTAAAATTGAACTTCCCCACCATGTGGATTGTGCGTTGGAGATTCGTCCTAGCCAAGCTGGTGCGGTCTATGCCGGAACCCCGGGACGCATCGCATGGACGGTCCAACCGGGGGCCGAAGTTCGTGTGGGCGACAAGATTGCGATCTTAGAGAACCCCGATCTTGAGATTCGCTTGGCCGATTACCGCGGCGAAGAGGAGGTGGAGACCGTCAAGCTGCGGAATCTGTCGCTGCGGAGCAGTTATGATCCTTCCCTCAAGGCGAGGATTGAAACTCAGGTGGAATTGATTCATTCGCTGGCCTCGGTGCGTGCAAAAACCGAAGAAGAGTTAGAGCGATTGGTGATTCGCGCCAACCGCGACGGATTTGTCTTGCCACCGCCGGAACGTGATTCCCAAGATGCCGGCGACGGACGATTGCCTGGTTGGACCGGTTCGCCGCTGGATGAACGAAATCGTGGAGCGATGTTGACGGCCGATGACCTGATTTGCGAGATAGGCAGCCGTGATGCGTTTGAAGCGGTATTGGTGATCGACCAAGGCGACGACCAATTGGTACGCGAAGGCCAAGCGGTGGAAATGCTACTCGATTCCAATCGTATGAAAAAGTTCAGCGGACGCATCTCCGAAAAATCCAACGATCCACTCAAAGCAACCTCGTCCTCGATGGCGAGCCAGACCGGAGGCGACTTGCAAACCGAGATTGATCCGACCACCGGAATGATCAAGCCACGCAGTGTGTCTTATCAAGCACGGGTTCCGTTGGAGCACGACGAAATGTCCTTCCGACCTGGCTATCGAGGTAGCGCGAAAGTACACGTCGATCCGATGTCATTAGGAGCTCGCTTGTGGCGCGTGATTGCCAAGACATTCAATTTTGAATTCTAGGCAACTCGCCAATTTGCGTACATCACGTGGTTTAACACACCGTAAAAGACAATCAAGAATTTTTAATCGAACCATCGTCGTCTCACGTTGCAGCAGCCCTCCATATTGTTAGCATGCGATGCGTCATGATCTTTCATTGTGATAACGCGGGCTTAGAAAAAGGGAGCTGTCTGGGACTGGTGCGATTCGGGCGGCAAACCCGAGACGACTTTTATGCCCAAGCCGTTTTCGCTCGTTCGTGATGCGAAAACAGAATGATCTTCCTTCTTTACCTTTCGGAGTGAACTTACTGATGGCAGACGATACGAAAACCCCTGCAGCAGAAGCAGCAGCGGGTGCTGCAGCACCTGCGGAGCAAGCACAGACACAGCAACAACAGCCTGTGCAAGTCCAAGTGGCGGACGATAACGCAATGGCATGCTACGCCAACTTTTGCCGCGTCACCGGATCGCCTGAAGAGTTGATCATCGACTTCGGTTTGAACCCACAACCGATCGGCGTTCCTAAGGACCCCATTCAAGTCAAGCAACGCATCATCGTGAACTTCTTCACTGCGAAGCGTTTGTTGGCGGCATTGCAAATGTCAGTGGCTCGTCACGAGTCGGTCTTCGGCGTGTTGGAAACCGATATCAACAAACGAGTTCGTCCCGGCTTGAATCAACAACAGACCCCACCTGCACAAAAGAGCTAGTGGGCTCCTTCGCTGCATTTACCTGCAGTGAAATCAGCTAGACTAAGCCGCGTCACTTCACGAGTGACGCGGCTTTTTTTTTGGGGCCGTTCCGATGCTTCCGATGTCTTCTTGAACGATCTCTCCGAGTGATTCCATTATGCAGTATCCAATCGAATTGACCTTCAAATTGATGACGTTTGGTCAACGCATCACCGCCACCGACGCGAACGGAAACGTGTTGATGTTCATCAAGCAAAAGATGTTCAAGTTAAAAGAGAAGGTCGACATCTACAGCGATAGCACCCAACAAAATCTGATCTTCCAGATCGCCTCGGACCGCATGATCGACTTCTCGGCGAATTATCATTTCCGCGATGCCCAGGGCAACGATTGGGGCGCGGTGCGTCGCAAGGGGATGAGATCGTTGTGGTCGGCTCATTACGACATCATGCAAGAGGGGACGGTCGATATGACGATCTCCGAAGAGAGCCCGATGAAGAAAGTGCTCGAAAGTTTGCTCGGCGAGATTCCGATTATCGGCTTGGTCGCCGATTACATGCTCAACCCCAGCTACATCATCAAACGTCCCGATGGCACCCCGGTTCTGAGGTTGACGAAACGTCCCGCTGTGTTCGAGGGTAAGTTCACCCTGACCAAGCTCAACGAGATCCCCGAGGACGATGAGCTACGGTCACTGTTGGCGATGATCATGCTCGTGCTGTTGGAGCGACGACGCGGTTAAAAATCACGCTTGACTCAGTCCCTCGCGATCGCGGTAGACGTTGCGTGCTTTTCACAAGCCGACGCGTCAGCGAGGGAATCTCGATCTTGACTCAGTCCCTCGCTGACGCGTCGGGTGGTGATTTGCTGGGGATACCGCTTCAATCGCATCGCTACCACGAATCGCCCACGCGAAACTTCAGACTCGCCGCCGCCGCAACTATTAAAATCGCCGCAGCGGTTGTTTGTGCCGTCGTGATCGATGTCGCTTCGGCAAGCTGCCCCCAAGCGATCGATCCACTGCTCATCGAAAACGCCATCGCCGTTAAATAGCATCCCATCCCTC
This sequence comes from Novipirellula galeiformis, assembly GCF_007860095.1. Classification (NCBI taxonomy): domain Bacteria; kingdom Pseudomonadati; phylum Planctomycetota; class Planctomycetia; order Pirellulales; family Pirellulaceae; genus Novipirellula; species Novipirellula galeiformis. The sequence continues at coordinate 612,728 of NZ_SJPT01000004.1, forward strand.
GCGCTCGCATCCGACTCGGCAATGTCATCTGGGCCGTCGAATTCAGCGTCGTCAAGGTCATCATCCAACTGGCTCCCATGATCAAGGTTGCGGTGCAAACCAAAATTCCATTTGTCACATTGGCGAGCAGGGCCAATCCTCCGGCGAACCCGACCATCGAGATCGCAATCGTTTGGTCGGCGCCTCGAGCGCGCTGAAAATGGGGTAACAACCAAGCGGCCAATACCGCTCCGGCCCCCATACATCCGACCAAAAATCCAAATCCGCTCGCCCCCCAACGAAGATGCTCCTTCGCGACCAAAGGCAACAGCGACCACAACGCGCTAGCGGGCCACACGAATAAGACCACCCCGAGCATCGTATGCCGCATCGCAAGGTTCTTCGCCACATAACGCAGCCCTTGGTACATCGACAAACGAAACGACAGCCCCCGCGAGGATTCCCGACGCGCTCGTTTCCAGGACAACAACACAAACATCACGCCGGCAAACGACATCGCGTTGAGTGCAAACGACGTCCAAACGCCCGCCAACGCTATCAAGACTCCACCGACGGCGGGCCCCACCGCGCGAGCGAGATTGAAACTAATGCTACCCAACGCTATCGCTCGGGCGAGTTGATTTTTCGGCACCAGTTCGGGGATCGATGCTTGCCAGATGGGGACGTGTACCACCATCCCTAAACCGATGATGAAGGTGAACACCAGCAGCAAATTCGCGGTAATGATCCCGCTAAATGTCAGCAAGGCCAACGTCGCGGTACAGGCACAGAGCACAAACTGAGTCAGAATCAACATCCGTCGACGATCGATTCGGTCCCCCAATACCCCCACCGGAATGGCTAAGAAAATGATCGGGGCCGCCATCACGGTCCGCACTGCAGCAACCATTTGCGGTGAAGGATCTAGACTCGCCATCAACCATCCCGCACCCACCTCGTGAATCCATGTCCCCAAATTCGCGGCCAGCGACGCGAACCAAAACGTGCGGTACAGCGGGATCTGTAAGGGTGCCCATGCCGATGTTGATGTCGAAGCCGACACGGTACGATCGCGGTCAACTCGATCCATCAAGCAAATCCTCGACGTCGTGGTTCAGAGATGGTAGAAGTTCCCTCAAAAGATCAGATGTGAATTATCGTGCTAGCAAACTAACCCTCGTCTCTAGGCACGGTCTCTAGGCACGGTCTCTAGGCACGGTCTCTAGGCACGCTTCAGGGGACCAACCGCCTGAACAAAGTAGGATAACGAAAAATTGAAAAAACAGGAACGCGCCGATCGAGTTCGTCAACGACTAGCGGAGTTGTACCCCGATCCCCCCATCCCACTCGATCACTGCGATGAGTTCACGCTCTTGATCGCGGTCCTGCTGAGTGCCCAGTGCACCGACAAGAAAGTCAACGAAGTCACCCCTGATCTCTTTCACGTCGGCGGTTCGCCGGCGGCCATGATCGAACTCGGTCAAGAAGAAATTTTGCGTTTGATTCGTCCCATCGGTCTCTCCGCCACCAAATCGAAAAGCATTTACAACTTGTCGCAATTGTTGATCGAGCGACATCAGGGCGAGGTGCCGAGAACCTTCGAAGAGCTCGAAGCCTTACCCGGTGTAGGGCATAAAACGGCCTCGGTCGTGATGGCTCAAGCCTTTGGGGTGCCTGCGTTCCCGGTCGACACCCACATCCATCGACTCGCTCAACGCTGGGGACTTTCGAGTGGAAAGAATGTCGTCGAAACCGAACGCGACCTAAAGAAACTGTTTCCCGAATCGTCGTGGAACGACTTGCATCTGCAAATCATTTTCTATGGCCGCGAACATTGTACCGCCCGCAGCTGTGACGGTACCAAGTGTGGTCTGTGTGTGGAGTTGTATCCCAACCGAAAGAGACCGGTGGTTTGGAAAAAACCCTAGGTTGGAGTGCAGGCGGTAGGTTGGGTTACGAAGTCAAAAATCATAACCCAACGCGTCAGCGAGGGACCGAATCAAGCGTGGTCTTCCTTCGCGGACGCTTCGGCTCCCATGAAAAATCGGGGCTATTCGGCCGTCGCTGCGGCGATCCCCGCCGCTCTACCCGTGCTGAAGGCGGCTTGGAAATTGTAGCCGCCGATCCAACCATCCACGTCCAACACTTCGCCCGCGATATACAATCCCTTGGCGATTTTGCTCTCCATCGTTCGCGAGTTGACTTCACTCAGCGCGACGCCCCCGGCGGTCACTTCGGCTTTGTTGAATCCTCGCGTCCCGGTGATCGGCAATTCTAATTTTTTGATTCCGGCCAATATCGATCGACGGCCCCCCTTGCTCAGCTCCGCGATCGTCGGATCGGCGCATAATTCCGTTGCCAGCGAAGTGGCAAGGCGACTGGGGACCCATTGGTTCAATACACTCGAAAGCCGACGTCGTCCTGCCCCACCGGCGGTATCGCAAAGCGTCGCCTCGATCTGCTCGGCCGACACATCGGGCACCATATCGAGATGCACACGCACGCGAGAAAGGTTTTCGGTCAAGGTCACGATCCGGCTAATATCCATCGCCGCGGGCCCCGAAAAACCGAAGTGGGTGAATAACCAAGACGAACGCCGCGTCATTGTCTGCTTCGACTTCTTAGCTTCGCTGGTTTGATTCTCAGCCGTCACGACGCAATCCTCCAAGGTGATCCCCGAGAGCGCCTTGGTCCACTCAAACCCACCCGTCAATGGCACCAGCGCCGGACGCGTCGCCACAATCGTATGTCCCAACGGTTCAAGCCAACCGTAACCATCTCCGGTCGTCCCACAGCCTGGCCAACTTCGTCCTCCCGCGGTCACGATCACCCGATCCGCCGCATAGCTTTGTTCGTCGGTCTCGATACGCCATCCCTGAGGATCACGAATCAAACGTTTTACCGCTTGTTCGCGAATAATTTGGACTCCTGCTTCGACGGCTTGCCGCTGCAGCGCATCTCGCACCTCGATGGCGCGGTCGCTTTGCGGAAACACCTTTCCCGTATTTTCGACTTTGGTTGCCACCCCCAAATCCGCGAACATCCGCACCACTTCGGACGGTGGAAAGGCACCGATCGTGGGCTGAAGAAATCGAGCTGCATGCCCAAATCCTGGCAAGATGCCTCGCGCATCGGTATTGTGGGTCACATTGCAGCGGGTCCCGCCGGACATCAAGATTTTGACGCCCGTTTTGGTGTTTTTCTCGAGCAAAATGACGTTCGCGGACCGTTTCGCCGCTTCCGCCGCCGCCACCATCCCTGCGGCTCCGGCGCCGATCACTACAATTTGCATTAGGTTTTAAACCCGTGGATTTTCTCGTCGCCGAGGCGGCAACATGGCGGGGAATCCATGACACGCCCCCGTTCATCGTGTCACTTGTCGTCAAGAGGGGCTTATCATAACCTTGCCGCAACATTCCTACGACGCCCACACCCGACGCCCACACCCGACGCCCACACCGCCACTGCGATCTCCGGCATACCTATGTTTGACTACCTTGCCGATCGACTCGCCGAATTGAAATCGCATCATCGCTTGCGAACGCTTGTGCCTCGTCAACCCTTGGGCATCGAATTCATCGACGATGCCCAGCGACGGCTGATCAATTTCGGCAGCAACGACTATCTCGGCTTGGCCACCTCGCGTTCCCCATCGCCGATCGCACCGTCGGCAACCGGCAGCACCGCCAGCGCCCTGGTCTGTGGATGGACCCCGCTGCATCAACAACTCGCCGAGCGGATCGCACAGCTTGAATCGACCGAATCAGCCATCCTGTTTCCCAGTGGTTACGCGGCCTGTAGTGGCACCGTCGCCACGCTGGCCGAAGAGGGTGATTTGATCCTCAGCGACGAGCTCAATCATGCTTCGCTGATCGAAGGTTGCCGACTCTCACGGGCCGAGTGCATTGTCTATCCGCATCGCGATCATGAATTTGTCGCTAACACACTGGCACAACGTCGGCATCAATTCACTCGTGTTTGGATTGTCACCGACGGAGTGTTCAGCATGGATGGGCACGTTGCGCCGCTACGCGAACTGGCCGATTTGGTTCAGCGGTTTACAGCAACTTTGATCGTCGACGAAGCCCACGGCACCGGCGTGTTGGGTAAAACCGGAAGCGGGCTGTGCGAAGCATTGGAGGTCAAGGATCGCGTCGCCATTCGCATCGGAACGCTTAGCAAAGCGATAGGTGGCCAAGGTGGATTTGTGGCTGGCCCCAAAGTGGTGACCGACTATCTTGTCAATCGATGTCGTTCCTTAATTTTTAGTACGTCTCTGGCACCCTCGGCGGTGGCGGCCTCTCTCGCCTCGATTGAATCGTTTCAAGCCGAGCCGAGCCGGCGCCATCGGGTGCAATCGATAGCTCGTCATGTCCGTGAGCGGTTGTCATTGCTCACCACTTGTGAGTTGGAAAACTCCGTCCCAATCATCCCCATCGTTCTCGGTCAGGATGCCAAGGCGATGACGGCCTTTGAAAAGCTTGTTGAGGCTGGCTTCTATGTTCCTGCGATTCGACCACCCACCGTACCCCGAGGCACCTCTCGGCTGCGTCTTTCCTTGTCGGCACTGCATGACGATGCGATGATCGAGTCGTTAATCCGCGCGGTCGCAGAACTGATCCCAACCTGTTGAAGTCGATGGTTACTCGCGGCGAAATCTCCTTTCTCTGCGCTGTTTGGGAGAGCGTGATCGTAAGTGAAACACCTCCGTTCAATATTGCATTGAGAAGAGTGAGAAAAAGCCTCACCGAACGCTAACGCGTCCGACCCGCCCAAGGGGAAGGGGTGCCCCTCGTGCCATCCGATGCTTCTTCTCTCAAAACGGACGTCCCAGCCGTCTCCGGCTGCGGGTTTGTTGGAATTGTGGCTCGATTATCGCGTGAAAACCGCGTTATCGGAGCGATAATGGGTTCTCGGAGTCTCTTCAAATCGGATCCAATCGACTTTATTCTTTTACGGACAGCCTAATAAAGACGGAGATGGATCGTTGTTTGATTGCTTCTCGATTCATTTTCTCTGTCTCAGGAATCTGCTGTCATGGTTGCGGTATCACCCAATCGAGCATTACTGGCATTGCTTTTCGCCTTCTCTCTTGCCATCGGAAATTCAATGGCTGAACCCATCGGAATCATGGAACGCTACGCCTTGGCGGATGATCGCGAGGCGTTTCTCGGCGAGTTGATCCCAGGCAGCGATGACTATTACTTCTATCACAGTTTGCATTACCAAACGTCAGGGCAACTTGATCGAGCCGAAGTCATTTTGAACGATTGGTTGGCCGAACACAAAGGTCGAGAAACGCCCGTCATTCAAGGCATGATCGATCGGCAACGTTTGCTCACCTATTCCCAAACTCCTCAACGCACGCTTGACCATTTGATCAAGCGACTCGGCGTTCAATTGCATCACCCGGCACCGCCCGTCAAAGGCGAGCGACGTTACCCGAGTCAATTTGATGACTCCGCACTAAACATTGATCTTTTGATCAAAGAAGCGGTGCAACGTGACGAGCTGCTGCGACCGATCGGAATGCGTCATCTCGCAGAAAAGTTTCGTCGAGATCAAACCGCGGGTTTGAAGATCAATCTGCAAGATTTTCTTAAACGCGTTGACGACGCCACGATCGATAAACTGGATGAACTTGTCATTCGTGAATTGCAATCGCGTCGCAAGCAAGACGTGCGGTTTGGTGACCTTGCCGCTCATCAAATATTAACGCTCGCGGAACTCGATCGTGTTGCTGCTGCGGTTCCCGACATCGCTGACGACCATCCTTTTGTTTCCGCGAAACTACTGCGTCTTCGCCCCGGGGACGACACCGATTTGAGTCAGCAACCCGAACAACGACTGGCCTACCTCAAACGTGTCGAAGCCTACGTTCACACCTTACCGACAAGCTACAACTCGTTAAAAGCATCCGCGACGTATCGATTGCTCGAAGCGAACCTTGCGGCGGGGATTTATGATCGCGAGCTCTTTCTGCGTTACCTCGCACTGCCTCGGCAAAGCCCAATTGTTCCATTGGAATGGGTCAAACGACCGGAACAAAAAGCCAATCTGAATGAGAACTTCATGCCGCTGGCGATGCTACCGCCGATCGTCAATGAAGAGCCTCTCGTCCGAGTTTACCTCGAGCACTTTTTAGTCAACGAAGCGAATTCGGATGCTTTTTCCGAGTACCTGCTACCGGAGTACCTGCGTCGTGTGTTTGCCGAAACAAAGCTGATGTTCGGCATCGGTCAGGAAGAACAGTGGTATCGACTGTTGTCGGCCGAGGAGCGGCAAGCGATCCGTGACTCGGTGCAATTACGCTTAGCAGCTCAGAATCCGATCCGTTTTGGCAAGGAAGAAGCGTCGCAATTGCTCATCGACGTCAAGAACATTGATGAGCTGGTGCTGCGGATCTATGAAATCAACTCGCTCGCCTTTCTTCGCAATCATGATGAACGTCTTGATACCGACATTGATCTCGATGGTTTGGTTGCGACGTACGAACGAAAAATTGCATTCACTCAGCCCGCGGTCCAGCGTCATCGCGAAACCTTGACGCTTGACGAGATCACGGGTCGAGGTGTGTGGGTGGTCGAATTGGTGGGTAAAGGGATGCGAGCTCGCGCGATGATTCGCCGTGGTGCACTCCATCATGTTGATTCGAGCACCGCCGATGGAATGAAATTCACGATTATCGACGAAGACCGTAACCCCATCGCCAATGCGCGTATGATCGTGGGGGGACGCGAATTTTTAGCGGACGACAAGGGTTCGATTACGCTGCCACCTGTCGCGGAGCAAACTCAACGCGACGCGATCATCAGCGATGGCCAAGTGGCTGAGAAAATAACATTCTCGCACCTCATCGAAAACTATTCCCTGACCGCCGGCATGCACCTGGATCGCACTCAATTGCAGTCCGGCGATAACGCCACTTTGTTGATTCGTCCACGGATTGCGATGGGCGACACCTCCCTCGATCCATCCGTTTTGACGGACGCGAGCGTTCGTATCGAAGCGACCGATTTAGATGGTATTTCAACGACGAAAACCATCGACGACGTCAAACTCGATGCGAACAGCGACTTGGCCGTCTCGTTCCGTGTCCCCACGCGGTTGCAGCACCTAAACGCGGTTTTGACGGGGAAAGTCCGCTCATTATCGGACAACCAAGTTCGTACTCTGCGCACCAGCGAAGAATGGAAAATCGCCAGTGTGCGGAATACCAACGCTACCCACGATGCGTTTTTGACCCGCGATGGCGACCAATATGTGATCGAAGTCCGAGGCCGTTCCGGTGAAGCGATCGCGGGTGCGACCGTTTCGGTTTCGTTGTCCACCAATGTGAGTGCCTCGGAGATCCAACGCACGCTCCAATCGGACGACCACGGGCGAGTTCGTTTATCGACACTTCCCTATGTGAACGAACTTCGCTATTCCGTCGGTTCGGGGCCTCGGCATGTTCGTCGATTGAAACTCGACGAAGTCTTTTGGCCCAACACGCTGCACACCACTCCCGAACTTGGCCTGGCATTGCCGATCGCCGATGTGGCAGTCGCTGCTTCGGAGCGCTATCGATTGCTTCGTCTACGGGGAGGCGTGTTCGATACCGATCGGTCCGACCGATTGATGATTGAGAATGGAATGCTGTCGATCCAGTCACTCGAGCCGGGTGACTACCGTTTGATTGATCGCGATACCGCGATCCAAACGACGATCTCGGTAGTCGAGGGCCCTGTGATCGACCGCGTTGCTGCGGGAGCGATTCGCCACCGTGAAATCTCTCCCCTCGTGCCCCTCGGCGTGGCCTCGATCGTTCGCAATGCCGAGGGACTGCGGATTCAATTGTCCGGGCAAACCGATCAGGCTCGCATCCATGTGATTGGCACGCGTTACTTCGACTTAGGGATGGCGGGCAAGTCGTTGCATTTGCCACTCGCTCCGGTTCGCGGCCGTAGTGTGTCGCTACCGCAGTGCGGCTACATCAGTGATCTGCGTTTGGGAGATGAATATCAATACGTGCTGCGCCGCCGCTACGCCACAAAATTCCCTGGCGTGATGCTGCCTCAACCAGGAGTGATTCTGAATCCATGGGAAACCGAAGCGACAAGCAACACCAGTCAGGCGGTCGCAGCAGGCGATCAACCGAGGCCGTCCGCAGCCGCGGCCCCAATGTCTCGAATGCATTCAGGGAACGCACATTCCGCTGGGGAGGCGGCTGAAGTCACGTCGGATTACGATTTCTTAGCGGACAGCGGCATGACGGTCACCAATTTGCGTGCGGACAAGGACGGCATCGTCCATGTTCCCGCGGATCTAATCGATGGTTTACCCCTGCTGCAAATCATCGTCAGCGACCCGACGACAGTGATCCAGCGGACGCTCACCGCTCCGCTTAGCGACGTCGATACGCTCGATCTACGACTGGCTAAAGCGATCGCCGCCGAAAAATCAGTCTCCTTTGAAAGGGCGGTGACGATTGTTTCCAAAGCCAAACCGTTGAACATTCAAGAACTGGGTTCGGCTCAACTCCAAGTCTATGGAAACGTCGGTGCACTCTTAAAACTGTACCAAACACTTGTTCCCGATGACCGCTTTGCGGAGTTTGATGAGCTAGCTCAATGGGACCAGTTTAATACGTCTGAAAAGCTTGATGCCTACTCTCGATTGGCGTGTCACGAATTGCATCTTTTCTTGAAGGCACATGATCCCACTTTCTTCAACGCCACGATCAAACCCTATCTGGAAAACAAAAAGGAGAAACAGTTTGTTGATCATTGGTTGCTCGACGACGACTTAACACCCTACACCTCGCTTTGGCAGTACAACCAACTGAACTATGGCGAACGAGCGCTGTTGGCGATGCGCGTTCCTGCGGTCCGTGAATCGGTGCGACGCGAATTGAAGGAGTTAGTCGAACGCCAGGATACCGATTACGACCAGATCCGGATGCGCATCGAAAGTGCGCTCAAGGCTAATGTGATGTTTGCTGAATCGGACGATGCCATGGCGATGGATGGCATGAAGGGGGAAAAAGCCCCGATCGCTAACTTCGGCATGGGTGGCGGAGGAATGGGTGGCGGAAGATTTGCAGGTGCCGGAGGAGCGATGTCGCCGGCGGACAAATCCGACGCCAACCGCAAGCGAGGCCGCCGAATGGAGAAGGCGAAAGAGGTCCAAGAACTTGCCGAGATGGAATCGATGGCCTTCGATGAGTCGAAGGACCTCGGGATCGACCGTTTGTCACGTCGTTCGTTATCCAGAACGCTCGCCTTTTTTCGCGATCTCGACTCGACAAAACAGTGGGCGGAAAGCCAATGGGATCATGTTCGCACCGCCGCGGGACCTCCCCCGGTCAGTCTGATCTCGGTCGATCCCTTTTGGGCGGGTCTTGCCTTGTCCGACGACAGCGTTCCTGCGGTCTCCTCTGAGCTATTGCATCCGGTTGCAAACCGGCATGCCGCTTTGGTCGCGTTAGCGATGTGTGGTCTGCCCTTGAAGGCGGGCGAGATCGGGCTGCCTAACAAGGAAGGTGACGCGTACGCCCCAGAGCATCCCGTCGCCGTGGTCATGAAACGTTTACGATCGCTAAAAATCGACCCCGACAACCAGAGCAGCATTTTGGTAGGACAACGGTTCTCGTTAGCGAGCGATCCGCCCGCCAGCCAATCGAAGCCGTCCGAGGAACCCAAAGAGTTTTTGACAGGGATCGCCTACAAAGGTCAAACCGTGATCTCGAATCCAACCGCCGACCCACAGATCGTTGAAGTCTTTTGGCAGATTCCCGAAGGCAGCTTGCCACTTGCCGGTAGCCAAGTCACTGACAGCGAAACGATCACGTTGGAACCGTTTGCCGTTGAAGCGATCGAGTACCAATTTTACTTTCCCAGCATCGGCAAGTTTCCCCACTATCCCGCCACGGTCGCCCGTGACGGGGAACTGCTCTCGCGCGGCAGCACACGGACGTTTGCGGTCGTCGATCAAGCGACGGAATTGACAAAAATCAGCTGGGAGAAAGTCGCCCGAAGCGGAACCGCCGCTGAGATCAGCGAGTTCTTAGCGAGCACCAATCTTCATCAGCTCGATTGGATGTTGGTGGCTCACCGGATGTCCGAAGCCGATGTCTATCACGCGGTAACGAGCGTGCTTGAAAGTGCCCACCTCGCCATCACTGAATTGTGGGCCTATTCGTTAACGCATCGTGACGAACCGGCGATCGAGAACTTCTTGTCGCTTCGCGAGGATTTGGTCCAGCGTGTGGGTCCTGAACTCGATAGCCCGTTGTTGCATGTGAATGCCACCGACCAACGGTTCCACGAGATGCTTGAATTCGCCCCCCTCGTCCGCGCTCGAATCCATCGTTTGGGCGAAGATGACGAAATTCTTAATCCCACCTTCCTGGACCACTATCGCGACTTTGTGCGTGTGCTTGGATTCAAGAAAGAGGTTCCGCAAAATGAAACGCTAGCGCTGACTTACTATTTGTTGATCCAAAATCGGATTGAAGAAGCGATTGCGACGTTTGCCAAAATCGAGCGTGATTCGATCGCTACTAAATTGCAATTCGATTACATGGATGCGTACTTGGCCATGCATCAGGGACAGTACGAGCGAGCGGAAAACATCGCCAATCGCCGAACTGCCGAAGCGGTGCCACGTTGGCAATCTCGGTTCTCGGAGCTCGCCAACCAATTGAAACAACGTCGTGAGCTGAGGATGAACGAACAACTCGTTTCCAACGACGCGGGAAGCGACGAAAACGAAGCGGTTCAGGCCGGCTCGGCGGACCTATCCGTTCTCGATCGTGAACAACAACAAGCTTCTGCTGCGGACCAACAACCCGTCGTAATGGTGCGTGTCGAAGGGGACTCGTTGCGGATCGATCATCGACAAACCAAGCAAGCGACGCTCAACCTATATGGGGTCGATTTGGAATTGTTGTTTAGCAAAGCACCGTTTGTTCGCGAAGACTTGCAGCGGATGGCAATGGTCAAGCCGACTCATCGTGAATCGTTGGACTTTGAACAAACCAATGGGATCGCCCGTTATGAATTGGACGAAAACCGGCGTCGGCAAACCTTGTTAGTCGAAGTCGTTTCGGGGGCATCGCGTGATACCGCCCTGTACTTTGGGGGCGAGATGACGACGTATGTTTCGGAGAGCTTCGGACAATTGCAATCCAGCGATGCGAAAACCCATCGTCCTATCGATACCGCCTATGTGAAGGTCTACGCTAAGTATCCCGACGGTAACATTCGCTTCTACAAGGACGGTTACACCGATTCGCGAGGCCGGTTTGATTACGCCAGCGTGAGTGCGGATGATGCAAAGGGAGCGACCCGTTTTGCGATCCTGGTGCTCAGTGACGAGAAGGGTGCAACGTTACACGACGTCGCCCCACCGAAGTAGTCGCGTTACCGGTCGCGTGCCATCGGCATGATGACGTAACTGAAACCATCATCGGTGGTTAACAGGGCTGGCTTGGATGACGATTCGATTTCCATGATGAAATTCGTTTCGTTGTCCAAGACTTTGCAAAAGTCGGCGACGTAACGATGGTCCATCGTCAAAGTGATCGTTTCGGCGTCGTAAGGGATTGGCAATTCGATTTGAGATTCACCGATATCCGCTGTGCTCGCTTCGAGTTTTAGCGTGCCATCGCCAAAGGTAAAGTCGATGCCTCGGCTCTCGTGATCGGTCACAATGGCCGCTTGGCGAAGGGCTGCGAACAACGGTCCAACCGCCATGTCAATCTGCTCAGCCGAATCTCGCTTCGGGAACACTTGACGCCAATTCGGATAACGTCCTTCGACAAGTCGCGAGTAGATGACCGCTCGCGGGGTGCGAATCAGCAAGTCGTTCGCTCGAGCCGCAACGTCGACGGTGTCGTCCTTGTCGCTCACCGCTCGCTCCATCAACTGGATTGCTCGTGTGGGGACGATCGTGCTCGTACCGGTCGTCTGATGACCTCCCTGCGGCTCTCCGGTCCCTTCCATCTTGGCCAAGCGGCGACCATCGGTACCGATTGCGATCACCGAGGTCCCTTCCATTTCGAGCAACACCCCACCGAGTGCATAACGACTGCTCTCCGCATCGGTGGCGAACACCGTGCGGCGAACCATTTCGCGGAACAAGCGGGTGGGCAAGACATGAAACTTGTCTTCGTTGAACTCCGTGACGCTAGGAAATTCATCCGGATTGCTGCCGGGAAGGCGGAACTTACTGCGGCTGCCGGTGATGCGAATCCCCGCATCATCGGTTTCGATGGTCAAGGTTTCATCATTGCTTTCTCTCAGGATCGCCATCGTTCGTTGCACAGGCAACAGGGCGGTTCCCTCGGTTTCCACTTCGACCCCTTCTTCGAGATCCAAGCGAATCCCCACGTCCAAGTCGGTCGCGGTCAACGTGATCCGATCACCCGATGCGGTCACTTTGACGTTTTGAAGAATCTCTTTGGGCGAACGTGTCGGAGCGATGCTTGCCGCAAGAGCAAAGGCTGCGGTGAGTGATTCGCGTTGGCAAGTGATCTTCATGGAACCATGGACTTACTGAGAGAAAGAAGATTTCGTAGCCATGTTGTACCGGTTCACAGGCTGCTGTGTGTAGTGGTGAAACCAATCCAGATCAGAACATTCACTGGGTCCTCCTCAAAGGTTTAAAGAATATATAAATCGTCGTAGTCTTAATACGACATCCAGAACTGTTCGTAATCTCGAAACTTGATTCCTAACTTGTTTACACCAATGGGTTTGCGGTTTAGGTAGGGGTGTGGAAAAACCGTGGCTGTGAAGTGAAAATGTCGTTGAGGAAGAGGACAAAGACCAACATGGACTGACACAGCAAAGGGAGGGCGAACAAAGGGAGAGGACAAAGTCACACCAAGGACGACCAGGGAATGAACAAGTTATCCACGATAAAAAAAGGGTAAAAAGACAGGAAAAGCAGGGGGGGAAAGGACCTGGATTTGATCGAAACCTAGGATCTCAGCGACGGCTGTATCGTTGTTCAGGGGCTTTGTTCAGGGGCGGCAGCTTGTCGCGGGACCGCCGATCCGCCAGAAGTAGCCGAGCGAGCTGTCCCCAACGCAAGGTAGGTGAGAGTACTTATCGGGGGCCGCAGCAGCGGGCTCAATCCGGCCGCAGTCTTGAGTAAGTTCTCGTGATCCGCCGAGTCTAAGCATTGGCGCGAGCCCTCCGGTTTCCGTCGAACCCAAGAAAGTAAGGATGGACAAAGCATTTGATGGCATGAATTATCGGCCTCAGAAGGTCGTTAGGAAGTTTTTTATCGAGCCAGGATCGCGATCTTGCTCCTGGCTCTAACACCAGACGCATGCTTCGTCTTGGGTTGGATAGCGAGCGCATCGGTGGCAGGGAATCGCAGCCACGGCGGTAGAGCATTGACCGCAAGAAGAAGCGAGGATTAGGCGTTTCTGATCTGAGTTGGGATCGATCCCAACAAACGCTCTGGGGCACTAACCACCGAGTTTATCGGCGAGTTCATCCGCGGCGACGCGGAGCTCGGCATCGTCGTGCAAGAGTGTTTCGGTTTTGCGGATCGCGTGCAGGACTGTCGAGTGGTCGCGTCCTCCAAAATGTTCGCCGATATGAGTCACACTCTTGGATGTGATTCGGCGAGCCAACAGCATCGCTAGGGAGCGGGCGCGAACAATGTGCTGTTTGCGTGAACTGCTTCGCAACTCGCTTGCTTTCAAGCGAAAGTAGCGAGCAACGGTGTTGGTAATCTTATTAAGCGGGATTTCCTCATCGGGTGCAGCGGACTCGATGGCGTACGCGATCGCCTGACAACACGGTTGTGCCTCGTTCATGCGGCACCACAAATCGACTTGCCGAATCGCAGCGGATAACGCACGCACGGGAAGCGTTGGATCCAACCCGTTGTCGAGCATTTCAATGAGCGGTCCGTCGAGCTCGAGACCCAACTGCATCGCTAATTCCGTCAGTAACATCGTGCGAGTTTTCCCTGCCGGACAACTCATCGCGATGGTCAAACCCGGTAAGGAGCGGCTGACCAAAGCAGGCCGCAAACCACGCACTTCGGTAGGCAGACGACGGCACGTCAACACGGTCGGTCGTTGGGATTCACAGCGAGCTTCGATCCGTTGGGCTAGCTCTTCCTGAGCCGCCGGTTTGCTGGTGATCAAGTGAAGATCATCAATGATTAAAACCGGAACCTCATCGAGCTCTTCACGCAAATGTTGCAAATCGTCCGCTGCAACGGCTTCGGCGAAACGACGGGCAAACTCAATCGCTGGCACGTGTTGGACGCCACTTGCATCGATGTACCCAAGCTTGTTTGCATGACGCACCGACAAATGAAGTGCCAGCGCTGTTTTGCCCGTTCCACTTGGACCGACCAACAACAGGGGGTTGCCCAGCGCAAAAACCGACGCCTCTTGGCGAGCGATAAAGGCGACCAAGCGATTCTCGGGGCCCGCGATGAAATAGGGCAGCAGTAACGGACTGACTGCGGATTCGCGACGACGTACCTTTAGCGGTGGACGCTCCAACGGAAATGCGAAAAGATCGCTATCCGCTAGAGGACGCTTCAGGTCGGGCTCGGTTGTCAGCATTGCAGATGACAAAGCAGCAACATGGTGATCCGGCGTCGCCGCGCGCTGGATGGCTTAAAAATTGGAGACCCATTTTTTGTCCTGCGTGCGGCGACGCAGAACCACTTGTAAACCAGCGGGATTATACCGAATCAGCCATCGATAACGAGGGGGAAAATAGCTAGTTTTCCACATCGTTTTTTTTACCTAAACGCTTGTAGCACAACGAGATGCGATCGATTGCATCGTCGATTTCTTCAACCGTGGAAAACTTTGACACCCCGAGCCTCAATGCCGATTGTACTAATGCTGCTGATTTTCCCATGGCCAACAGCACGTGACTGGGGGGGCTACTGCCGCTGCTGCACGCCGAACCACTGCTGAGGGCGATCCCCGCAAAGTCGAGCGCCATCAGCATTGATTGACGATCGGCCCCGGGAAATGAGAGGCAAGTGGTGTTCGGTAATCGGGGGGGGGCGGGTTGGTTGGCCGCCGCACTCGAACATCCATGCACGACCAAGTCGGCGTGCCGCGATCGAAGTCCTTGTTCGAGCCGATCGCGGAGCGAACTCAGAAGGGATTGGGTTTCGTGCAAACCGGCGGTCGCCAATTGCAAGGCGAGGGCCATGCCACAGATCAATGCGACCGGTTCGGTGCCGGGACGGCTTTCAAGTTGTTGTTCTCCGCCGTGCAGCAAGGGACGCAGTGGAACACCTCCGTCGAGCCACAGCGCTCCGATACCGGGGGGGCCGTGGAATTTATGGGCCGACATCGTGACCGCCGAGGCACCGAGTTGGCTCAACGAGAGCGGCACTTTTCCGATCGATTGGGTCGCGTCGACGTGAAGCAGGGTGCCCCGTTGGCGGCAAATACGGGCGGCCTCGTCGATCGGTTGGATCACGCCGGTTTCGTTATTGGCCGACATTAACGAAACCAAACCGGCCGGTTGGGTTCCCGATTGAATCAATTCGGCGAGCGTTTCGACTTTGGCGACGCCCTCCCCATCGACGTCCAACCAACGGATTTCGCGTCCCTGGGTAGCGAGATGCTCGGCGACAGCAATCACGCTGGGGTGTTCGATCCGGCTGAGCACGATCGGAGCCGCGGGATCGGCGAGCCCACTGAGGGCCAAATTATTGGATTCCGTGCCGCCACTGGTAAAGATCAGCCGCGGGCCGCCCGGTTGATCCAGCGGCGAATCGAGACAGGAGGCGATCGTGTCGATGGCGTCGTCGATCCGCAAACGAGCGGCACGCCCCACGGCATGCTGGCTCGACGCGTTGCAGGGACCGCTGCGAAACACTTCGGCAATCACGTCGGCGACGCGAGGATCAATCGTGGTCGTCGCATTGTTATCGAGATAGATCACGTGGCACTGCGTTTGCTAGGAAGAGGGGGCTTGCTAGGAAGAGGGGGCTTGCTAGGAAGAGGGGGCTTGCTGGGCACGGCGAGTTTCTTCAGGGCGGCATCGTTGGGAAAGTCCAGTAGCGCTTCTTCCAGCAAACCGGCCGCGAGATCGTCACGCTTGGCCGCACGCATATCAAGGATCAAATCATGGTATTGTCGTGCGAGTATCGCGTCGATTCTCGTGTTCAATTCGTCGAGGCTTTGCTTGCGCTGGGCCAGTTCAAACAGGGGAGGCATGAGTAGGTAGAGTTCACGGTCGGCGAGCCGTTGGATCACGGGCCAGAATCGTTTGGCATGTTCGGGGTGATCGATACTCCATTGTCGCCAATACTCGTTAGGCGTTTGTTGCAGCGAGAGTTGGTCGGCCAAGAGCTGAGCATCCGCCGGGGTCGAGCCCGTAAAGCCCCGTGAAATTTGGACCAAGTGCCATCGGGCGGTGGGCGTCGCGGGATCGAGGATCAGTTTGTTTTGGCGAAGGTAGATCGCCGTCTTCGCGGTCGAAGCGGTGCGGCGGATGGGGGTGATTTGCCAATGCAGCAAGGGGATCTCATAAAATTGAAAATCTCGCATCAAAAAAGTGGTTGGCGAAATTTCGCGGCCGCTGACAAAGCCTTGGGTGCGAACCCATAGCAGGACAAACAAAGAGACTAGAATCGTCGCCAAAACAAGGATCCATCGTCGCAGTGAACCTTTTTGTTTCTTCAAGGTTCGCGATGCAGAGGGGCTAGACGAAGCGGACGATGGGGGCAATACCGTGGTGGACAAGGCAGTCAGGATGAAAGATGTTGCGGAAAAGGTGAAGAATCGGTGGGATACAAACGATTGTCAAACAGTACGTGGGTTCGGCAAGGCCAAGCCAGGGCCGAAGCAACGACTAGTGCCGAAGCAATGCAGGGCCGAAGCAACCTATCGTACCGAGAGCGGGCTGATTTTCAGCCCGGCACTGCAATGAACACGCCGTTTAGCGTAATTCGCCGTGAAGTTTCATCACTTTGTGCATTGCGATCACGAGCATTGCCATTTTAAGCCATCCAAACGTATCGTGTGATGAAACGTAACCAATCCACCTTAGCCCAGCGAACGATTGCCCTGGGAACGATTGCCCAGCGTACCTCGGTTGATCGAGGACACTTTGCGTTAGTGTCCAACGCAAAGCCGCGATTACCGCGGCCCTATGCGGTGCTATGGGGGCAATATTCGCATGCCGATGAGGATGATCAACCGATTGAGCAAGAGACGAGTCCCCACACTGCGAGGGGCTCCGAAGACAGTATCGATAAGAAACGCAAGCGAACCGAAGCGGTTCTGTTCCTTTCAAAATCACCGGTCTCGCTTCGTAAACTAGCCCAAATGGCTCACTTGGCGGATGCTACCGAGGCCCGTACACTTGTCCGCGAACTCAATAATACCTACGAAAGTTATGGTCGGGCCTTTCGAGTGGAACTGATCGCCGGTGGTTATCGTCTGATGACCCGTGCGACACTTTCCCCTTGGTTAGCTCGACTCGGACATTTGCCTGCAGTGATGCGGTTGTCAACGCCGATGATGGAAACGCTTGCGGTGGTCGCCTACCGTCAAGCGGTTTCTCGAGCGGATATTGAAGCGATTCGTGGTGTGGCGTGCGGCGATCTGTTGCGACAGTTGATGGAAAAAGATTTAGTAAGAATTGCTGGGCGTAGCGAAGAATTGGGTCGACCGTATCTTTACGGGACCACGAAACGTTTTTTACAACTTTTCGGATTGGCAAATACCGAAAGTTTGCCGCCGATCGAGTGGCAGATCCTGCAGGAAGTCGAACACGATCCCACCGCTGAGAACGACGCCTCGGAAACCGACCCCGAACAACCCCTTGATTCCACATCTATCGATCCGTCCACTAATGATGATTTTCCATCCACGAAGGAGTCTGTCGTGAGCACCGCCCTCGCATCGGTTCTCTCCGAAGCCGATTCAGAAGTTTTGGTCAACCTTGATCCCAATGCCATCTCGTACATTGATCCTGATACAGGGCTCGTCGAGGATGCACAGGCCATCATTGAAGATGAAGAAGATGAGCTGTACGGCGACAACGACGACGAAGAGGATGAGGATGACGACGTCGACGACGATGATTGGGCTGACGACGACGATGATGAAGACGACGACGAAGAGGATGATGACCTCGATGAAGAGGACGACGACGACGAGGATGAAGTAGACGCGGAAAATGCCGACTGGGAAGAAGTCGATGACGACGACGAAGAAGAATGGGACGACGACGACGAAGAAGAAGACGATTGGGATGACGAGGACGACGAAGAGGAAGACGACGACGAGGATTGGAGTTAACTTCGTCGGCTCGTGCTGGTTCCAACCGATGTGCTGGTTCCACTCGATGTGTTAGTTCGCCGCGGTCGATCGAGCCGGCAAGAGTTCACGCTCGCTGTTTCGCGCGAAGGGGTCTCCAAGAGGAGACCCATGTCAGCCTACCCATGTCAGCCCATCAGGGCCCGCGATGACTTCAGGGCCCGCGACACCTTCAGGCCCGCGACACCGCTCCGCCGCCGTGGGAATCGATTACGTCAAAGACCACGCTATTCGTCGCCCAAATTGAACAGGTGGCGTAGCGCTTCAAGCAATCCACGCTGGTGTCCTTCGGCGGCATCGTCGCGTACCGACGATAGGGGCGGATGAAGCAATTTATTGGTCAACCGATCAAACGACTTGTCGATCTCTTGAATCACCGATGGGTTGACGTTTAATTGCTCGAGCTTGTTCTTCAAGCGTTTAAGCTCCTCGGTTTTGATCTCGGCCGCATTCTCGCGTAAGCGGCGAATCACTGGCCCGGTAGAGCGATGGTTCACCGCCAGGATCAAACGTTCGGTTTCGTCTGCGATGATTTGTTGCGCTTTGGGATATTCCTTTTCCCGTTCGCGTCGATTGCGCTCGCAAGCCGCTTTTAAATCGTCGATCTGGTACAGATAGACGTTGGGAAAATCACCCAGGGCGGGGTCGAAATCGCGTGGGACCGCGAGATCCAAGATCAATAACACGCGTCCTTTGCGTTTGCTGCGGATGCTTTCAAACAGGGCGCGATCGACGATCGGTTCCGGGGCGCTCGTAGTCCCGATCAACAAATCGGCCTCGATCAATTTCTCAGTTAAGGAACTCCACGGCGCCGTTTGAACGTCAAAGCGGTTGGCAAGTTCGGCGGCCCGCTCGGCGCTTCGATTGACAATCGTGATCTTGGTGGCACCGGCTTGGAGGAGGTAGGGCAGCGTTTCCTCGCCCATTTCCCCCGCGCCACAAACCACAATTTGTTTGTCATGAAGCGAATCGAAGACTTCGGGAACGACCTCGCCGACCGCCACGCTGGGAACGCTCAGCCGGCGGCGGTGAATCGAAGTCTCTTGCTGAACTCGCTTTGCCGTTCGATTGGCCGCTTGAAAGACCGCGTGCGTTAAGGGGCCCGTCGAACCATTGTTGCAAGCCAAGTCGTAGGCTTGTTTGACCTGGGACAAAATCTGAGCTTCACCCAGCACCATGCTGTCGAGACTCGCTGCGACCGTAAATAGATGTTCGACCGCCTCGGGCCCGGTCCGATAGATCATGTGGTGGATGACTTCATCCGCGGTTAACTGATGTTGGCCAGCGAGAAAGTCGGCGACAGAATCCCGATCCAATCCGACCGAATCGTCGTTGGAGGAAGCATACAACTCAACGCGATTGCAGGTGCTTAACAGGACCAATTCGGCCGAGGGAAAGCGTTGTCGAAAATCCTTTAACGCCTTGCCAACTTGATCTGCGGTAAAGGAAATGCGTTCACGAAATTCGACCGCAGCGTCACGGTGGCTACAGCCAATCATTTGTAATTTCATGATCGCAGTGCCTCATGCCGCTGCGATCGATCGGTCGCGGTGATCGCGTCAATGTTCTCAGCAGCAGGGGTCTCGTCGCGACCGTGCGAGGAAGTCATCACGCCAACGAATGCCAAAACCAGAAAACCGAGACTCGCCAACGTCAAGTAAATCGCTTTGCGACCTTGCCGCGCGGGTGCGTAGAAGAACTCAACCGAGCTGGCTACGATTAACCAGACCAAGAGTAGAAAACTGAACAAGATTCCCCCGTCCGTCCATGCCACTTGGCCCCAACGATTCAAATTCATCACCACCCCGGCCAAGACGCCGATGGCCACCGCGGACGTGCTGACAATCAAGCATTGGCGGTTCAAGCGAGCGAGTGTTTCGAGGGTCGGTAATCGCAAAGCGGAACCGGCACGTTTTTGTTTCAAACGCCACGATTGAGCCAAGTACATCACTCCGGCGAGAAATCCAATCAGCACCGCCCCGGCACCGGTCGCCATCCCAAACGCATGCACGCTCAACCAAACCTCCGCCGCCTCGGAACGGGAAAAGGGGGGCATCGGTCGAACGGCAATCGATAACCCGATCAGCAACAAGATCACTGGCAAAAAGAAGAAACTGATGACGGTATCGGGGCGGCGAAGATAGAAAACTAAAAAACAAATGGCCATTCCCAAGGCCAATAAGAGTGACCATTCGGACCAACTCGCCAGCAGTCCACGATCCGCCGTTGCCGCCGAAGCGACCATCTTTAGCACCAAGTAGCACAGATGGGTGAACAGCCCTAACCCCATCATCACGATGACGAGTAAGCCGCGTCCAGGTATCTTGCCTAGCAAACGGAGTAGTTCTAAGACGAGCACAATCAAGTAGCTCGCAAAGAAACAGGTCACGGTTATCTTGCTAAGAATAGCGAGCATCGTGGTGATTCGTGGGCGATGGGGGGGCGGTGACAACGTACGAGCGAATTTACAAAACATTTCCAGCAACCATCCTACACACTCACTCAAATTTGTCAGCTTGGCAAGTTTAGAAGCGCAATCGGACCGAGGAACCATGGAAGATTCAAGCCACAATCGATACGCCCGCCAGATCCAATTCAATCCCGTGGGAATCGAGGGACAGCGGCGCATCGAGCAATCGCGTGTGACGCTGCTCGGTTGTGGTGCGCTGGGCAGTGTGGCCGCGGAGATACTCGCTCGAGCCGGGGTAGGGCATCTGCGGTTGCTCGACCGCGATCTGGTCGAGTGGACGAACCTGCAGCGACAAGCGCTGTTTGACGAACAGGATGCCGAGCAAGGACGAGCGAAGGTTCAAGCGGCCAGCGAGCGATTGACGAAAATCAACAGCACCATCGAAATCGAACCGGTCGTCGTCGACATCACCGCTGACAACATCAGCGGGGTGCTCAAGGGCTCGGATCTCGTGATCGATGCGACCGACAATTTCGCGATCCGGTTTCTGCTCAACGATTGGTCGCTGAAGAACAAAACCCCTTGGGTGCATGGAGGCTGTATTGGGGCGAGCGGTCAAGTTCGTCTGTTTGATGGACAGGGGGCCCCCTGCTTTCGCTGTCTGGTTCCGGAGCCCCCTCCCGCAGCGTCGGTGGCGACCTGTGATACCGCTGGGGTGCTCGGAGCAGCAACCCACGTGGTTGCCAGTCTGCAGTCGCTCGAGGCACTCAAGTGGCTCTCGGGCAACCGTGACACCGTTCACGAGGAACTGTGGTCGATCGATCTGTGGCGGAACCGCTTCCGAGCCTTGGGGATCGACCCCGGGCTGAGCCAATCCTGTCGAGCGTGCGGTGAACACCAATACGACTTCTTAGATGCCGATCATGCTCGCTCTCGCAGCGCCGTGGAGATCTGTGGACGCGACGCCGTTCAGATCACGCCGGCAACGGCATCCAAGGTGGCGCTCAAGCAGGTCGCCGAGCGTTGGCAGGGGCAAGGAGAGGTTCAAGCGAATCGCTTCTTCGCCCGATTGATGATCGCGTCTCAGGGCAACGAACCCCCGCTGCGGTTAACCCTCTTTGCCGATGGGCGTGCGGTGATTGATGGGACCGACAACGCCAGCAAGGCGCGATCGCTTTATGATCGCTTTGTGGGGGGGTAGCGTCCAGCGGACTGCGACGGGGGGCTCCCCCCAGCGCCGATCGAAACGGGCTTCCAAAAAAAAGGGCTCCCGATAAAAAGGGCTTCCATAAAAAAAGGGCAGACGCTTGCACGTCTGCCCTTTGATTTTGATTGTCACGAATTCATCCGTGATGACTAGGAATCGTTGCCATCGGATTTGTCCGAGTCGCCCTTGTCTTCGCCGACACCCGCCGTGACGGTTTCACTCGGTTCGGGCAAGCCTCGTTTCTCGCCTTTGAAATCAAGGCGAGTGATTTTGCCATCGCTGTCCTTGAAGGCGTCGATCACGATGGTGTCCTTGCCTTCGAAGGTGCCTTGCAGCAACTCTTCGCTGAGCGGATCTTCGATCCGTTGCTCGATCGCTCGGCGAAGCGGACGTGCACCGTAATCAAGGTTACTGCCCTTCTTGACCAAAAACTCTTTCGCTTCGTCGGTCAATTCGATTGCCAAACCGCGTTCCAACAAACGTTCGCGGACCTTCGACAATTCGTAATCGATCACCGATTTGAGGTCTTCCTTGGTCAAGTGACGGAAGATGATCGTGTCGTCCAAGCGGTTCAAGAACTCGGGTCGGAAAACGCGTTCGATCTGATCCATCACGCGGCTCTTCATCGAATCGTAACTGGCATCGCCGTCCGGTTTTTGGAAACCAAACGAAGATTCGTTCTTGATCGCTTCGGCACCCGCGTTGGTGGTCATAATCAGGATCGTGTTACGGAAGTCGATGTTACGACCGAACGAGTCGGTCAAACGGCCTTCTTCCATCACCTGCAGCATCATGTTGAACACATCGGGGTGAGCCTTTTCGATTTCATCGAACAAGACTACCGCGTACGGACGACGACGAATCTTTTCGGTCAACTGACCGCCTTCTTCGTAGCCGACAAATCCTGGAGGGGCACCGATCAAACGGCTGACGTTGTGCTTTTCCATGTACTCGCTCATGTCGATATGAACGAGTGCATCGGCGTCGCCAAACATGTATTCGGCCAAGGCCTTGGCAAGCAACGTTTTACCCACCCCGGTGGGTCCTGCGAAAATGAACGATCCGGTCGGACGTTTTGGATCTTTCAAACCGCTACGGCTACGTCGTACTGCCTTGGCAACCGCGGTGACGGCTTGCTCTTGGCTGACGACTCGCTTGTGCAGTTCTTCTTCCATCTTCATCAGACGCAGACTGTCTTCGGTCGACAAACGGGTCAACGGAATACCGGTCATCTTGCTGACCACTTCCGCGATCACTTCTTCGTCGACAACGCCGTCGGTCTGCTGACTCTTTTGACGCCACTCGGCAGTGATTTGGTCTTTCTTCTTGCGAAGCTTTTCGGCCTGATCACGCAAATTGGCGGCTTTTTCGAAGTCTTGGTTCGCGACCGCGTCCTCTTTTTCCTTGTTCAGCTTTTCGACTTCTTCGTCGATTTCTTTCAAATCCGGTGGACGAGTCATGGTCCGCAATCGGACCCGAGCCCCCGCTTCATCGATCACGTCGATTGCCTTGTCGGGCAAGCAGCGTGCGGTGATGTAACGCTCGCTCATTTCGACCGCAGCAACGATCGCGTCGTCGGTGAATTGAACGCGGTGATGTTCTTCGTAACGTTCGCGAAGTCCTTTTAGGATCGCAATCGTTTCGGTCTTGCCAGTCGGCTCGACAATGATTTCTTGGAAACGACGCGCCAGTGCGTTGTCCTTTTCGATGTACTTGCGGTACTCGTCCAAGGTCGTCGCACCGATACACTGGATCTCACCGCGAGCGAGTGCTGGCTTCAGCACGTTAGCGGCATCGATGGCGCCTTCGGCACCCCCGGCACCCACCAAAGTGTGCAACTCGTCGATGAACAGGATCGTGTTCTTGACGCGGCGAACTTCGGTCATGACCGCCTTGATTCGCTCTTCGAATTGACCGCGATACTTGGTACCGGCGACCATCATCGCCAAGTCCAAAACGACGATACGCTTCTCAGCCAAAATCTCGGGGACTTCGCCTTCGATTACTTTCTGAGCAAAGCCTTCGATGATCGCGGTCTTACCGACGCCCGCTTCACCGAGCAGGACGGGGTTGTTCTTGGTACGGCGGCAAAGGATTTGAATCGCACGTTCGATTTCTCGTTCACGACCGATCACAGGATCCAGTTCGCCCTTCTTGGCCAACTCGGTCAAATCGCGACCAAAGCTGTCCAGAGCCGGAGTCTTGCTCTTGCTGCTCTTGCCTGACGAGCTGCCGCTGCTTTCGCCATCGCCACTGCGACCACCGCGTTCGCCAACCTCGGCACCTTCGAGCCCATGGCCCAACAGATTCAAGACCTCTTCGCGAACGTCTTCGAGCTTCAGCCCAAGGTTCATCAATACCTGAGCCGCAACGCCCTCCTGCTCGCGGAGCAGGCCGAGCAAAATGTGCTCGGTACCGACATAACTGTGGTTCAAATTGCGTGCTTCTTCCATCGAGTACTCGATGACTTTCTTGGCACGCGGAGTTTGTGGCAACTTGCCGACCGTGACCATTTCAGGACCACTTTGCACAAGTTTTTCTACTTCAAGCCGAATTTTTCGCAAATCGACCTCAAGGTTCTTCAGCACATTGGCGGCAACACCACTGCCCTCTTTGACCAAGCCCAACAAAATGTGCTCGGTGCCGATGTATTCGTGGTTGAACCGCTGTGCTTCCTGATTAGCCAATTGCATGACTTTTCGGGCGCGGTCGGTAAAGCGTTCGTACATATCAATTATCTCGTTTACCCAGGCTGTCAAACTGGCGATACATTTCGCAATAAATTTAGATAAGCAAACCGTACGCCACTTTTGCTCTTGATGGCAATGGCGGTCTCAGCGGGAATGACTTTTCGTGTTCGTGCGGAATGATGCCAATCCAACGCGATGACTTTCGACTCCAATGTTTGATTCTATCGGGTAGGTCAAAGGCCGGGGATAGGAGCTTGACATTGGAAAGCGGAAAAGAAGCCCGCTGACGCCGAATCTTCTCGAAAACAGCGAGGAAGTTTCTTGAAGAACTTCCTCGCCATCACCTCGTCGATGCGATCACAACCGCATAGAAAGCTAGCATTAAGCGGCCGCTGCGCTCTCTGCTGTCATATCGGCAGCGTTTGGATGGCGCTTCGCATCGCGATCTCGGACGTCCTGATTTGACTCGTTTCCAGTTTCCGCTTCGGCCGCCACGGCACGACGAATTCGTTTCCGTTCGGTTTCGACTTCGACCCACCAGGGATCGGCCACCTCGAGACGGCTGATTTCGTTAATAAGAACGGTGGCGTGGTCTAATTGGGATAGATGTCGATAAACCGAACACAACATCAACAAGGCCGGGGGGTCGCGAGGCTCCACGGCCAATACCGAGGTCAACAATTCCTCAGCGGCTTCCCAATCGGCTCGCAAATAGGCGGCCCGGGCCTCTTCAAAACGGTCAGGTTCTTCGCTGACCTTGCGCGGGTGAATCAATTCTGGTAATTCGCGAATGCTGCGAATTACGTAAAAACCCCACACCGCGGCGCCCACCAGCGTGGCCATCCAGAACAATCCGCCCGACAACCAACCGGGATATAACCAACCGAAAACGAAAAAACTATTGAGCGCAAGGCAAAAACCGATCGCCAACGGTAACGAGGCCAACCGGCCACGCCACCACAACTCTGGCAACCCTGGCCAAAGACACGATAAATAGTAACTCGCGCTCATAACCTCGCTTGTACTCATTCGCAGCCGAACGAATCAAGCACAATCGCCAAATTACCTAAGTTCACATTCTGTTGAACATGAGCTTCGATATCGAGGAATTGGATCTTGCTAAAGATCCTTCATTGAAAAACGGTAGCTACCGTCGCTAGACGGTGGACAGTACGTCGAAACACGCCACGCTCTGGCGAGCGTAGCTACGCTGAAATCGACTTTTGTCCCCGAGCTTTGACTCCGCATCCCAAACAGTTTTGCTACCTAGACGTCGCCGAACTGCCAAACGGATTGATAGGCTCCGGCGTCTTCAAAATATTGCAGTAACGAAGCATAAAACTCGTTGCTGGCAAGTGTGGCGCTATCGCCCACCATGATCATTTTGCGACGCGCTCGGGTCAGCGCCACATTGGTACGCCGCGTGTCGGCGAGAAAGCCGATCTCCGCTTTGTCGTTGCTGCGCACCATCGTCAGCAGCACGACTTCTTTCTCGCGTCCTTGAAATCCGTCGACCGTGTCGATTTCAACTTCCGGCATTTCCAATCGCGATCGCAATAACCGGGCTTGGGCTGCATAGGGTGCAATCACGGCGATTTGTTCCGGTTGGACCCCCGCATCAAGGAACTCGCGAATCAAACGCAGGATCAAGTTCGCTTCTTTGGGATTCAGTTTGCTCTGGCCATCGGGTTCCAATTGCTCGTCGAATTCGGCACCTGCGGTGTCAATGAATTCAATGGGTTGCGTCGTCAAATCGCTTTCGATCACGTCTGGCAGATCACACAAGCGGTGGGAACGAACTGATGCATCGGCGACCAAGGTTCCATCATAGAACTGTTGCGAAGAAAAGTTCATGATCGTTTCGTTCATGCGGTATTGGACGACCAAGCGGCGGAAAATCGAATCGCCTTCGCGCTCCACGAGTGATTGCATCAGCGATTCACGCATCCCTGCTCGCGCCGCTTCGTCACTCAAGACGGTGGGCGGCAATTGGCAGTGATCACCCGCCAAAACCAAGCGATCGGCGCGCAACACCGCTTGCCACACACTGGGCTGGGTGCATTGGCACGCTTCATCGATCACCACCAAATCAAAGTCTTGGTCGTACAACAGCTCGTCGTCGATGGTGGTGGTCGTACAAACGACGTCCGAGGAATCGATCACACTGCGGATCACGCTGCGTTCGAGTGAGCGAATTTGGCCACGAAGTTGACCGGCTTCGGCATACAGTGCTCCTTTGCGCCGATGCGCATCGCGGCCCCTCGAATTTTTGGACGCGGCACGCATTAGATCTTCTAATTCGCGACGCATCTCGCGAATGATGTCGGTCGACGGATCGGCATCAACGAGTTCATCAAGCGTGTGGCCTCGTAGCGATTCAAACACTCGGGCGGGGTGTCCGACGCGTAACACGTTGGGCATGATGGCAACCAATCGCTCGAGCAGATTGTCGACGGCGGTATTGCTCGGCGCACATGCCAGCACGCGTTCTCCGCGGGCGACCGCTTGGTAGATGACTTCGGCGATGGTGGTCGTTTTACCGGTCCCCGGGGGACCGTGAAGAATCGCGACATCTTGAGCCGACATGGCGAATCGCACGGCATCTTGTTGCGGTGGATTCAAGCGGGTCAAGAAACGAAGGTCGGGCAGGGGATCGAAACGCAGTGGCCGAAATCCAAGCAACGCATCACGCAGTCGTCCGGTGCGGGCAGTCGCCGTTTGAGCTTTTGCCATCGCTGCCATCTGGCGACGGCGAGTCGTTTCGTCGGGCGAAAGATCGATGCGAAACATCGATCCCGCCGGCCACTGCTCCGTCGCCACCTGAATCGCGTTATGCTTGCGGCGGCTGACCACCCCAGCGACGCCTTCGTCCGAGGCGTCGGACCAGTCTGAGATCACCACGGGCGAACCGACCTTCAAACGGTTCATCGGCAGCGTTTCGCCGCCGGGTTTGACAAAATCGAGCAGCAATCGGCCCGCTAGCCCCGTTTTGTGGTCGGACATCTGTAGCGAAACGAGGGTTTCCCCGCTACTTTCCACGTCTCGTTGCGAGCGAATTTGCCGTCGCAGCGCCATTCGGGCGCGTTCGGCTTCGCCTTCCAACGCGAGCCAATGCTCCAAAACGCCGAAGTAATCTTCGGGGGTGATGCAGTCCCTCACCCCCTTTAAGCCGCCACCAAACGTACTGGAACCTGAAACAGCAGGACGTGAAGATCCACGACGCGGACGAGACTGGCCAGAACGAGACGACATCACAGAGAGCTCAAAATGAAAAAGGTCAGGGAAAGTTTCCGCTCATGTTAATCGGTTTCGCAATTTCGACACTGGTAGCAAGTTTGATCACCGCAATTCTGTACGCGTGGGACAAACGCGCTGCACAAACGGGTCGGCGTCGGATTTCCGAGCGAACGCTACTGGGGTGGTCGCTCGTCGGTGGATGGCCTGGGGGCTGGATCGCCGGTCGTTGGCTGCGTCACAAAACCTATAAACGATCTTATCGAATCCAATTCGCGTTGGCCGCCACTCTAAATCTGATTGCCGTGGCAGCCGTTGTTTACACATGGCATTGATCGTCCCCCCTTCGCTCGGAACATCGCCGGAACCATTCGCGTCCTTCCCGTAGTGGAGCTTGCTAAAGATCCCCCATGAAGGATCTTTAAGCACCTCCGCACAACTCATTGGGCTTAGGCTGCGTTTTGCAGCTTCGCCGCTTTGAGGAGTTATGCCGAAAGACTTCTGCCGAGGTGCTTAGCAAGATCCACTACGGACGTTATTTCGTGTGCTTGAAATAAATTCGCAACCCAGACCCATTGTTGATTTGTCGCCATGCCGAGCGAAAGTGACCGTCCCGCCTCGATCCAATTCGTTCCCATCGAATTTCAGTCCAATGTGTATGGTCAAGCGATTGCGCTGCGTCACGCAGTGCTTCGTCAACCGCTGGGGCTAGCGTACAGCGAGCGCCAGCTTGCTGCGGAACATGACCAGCTGCATTTTGGTATGCTCCGAGGCGATGACTTGCTCGCATGTGTGTCAGTAATACTGCGTTCACCGACCGCAGCAAAAATTCGTCAAATGGCCGTGGATGCCGCATTCCAAGGTCGAGGGATCGGATTTGAACTGCTCTGCCGAGTCGAATTGGAATTGAAGATGAAAGGGGTGCAATCGATTCAGCTGCATGCTCGCAAGGTGGCTGTGGGGTTCTATGAGCGGCTTGGTTATGTGGTCACGGGAGAACCGTTTACCGAGGTCACGCTGCCTCATATCAAGATGAGCAAAACGATTTTTGACGCATTTTCCGTAGTGGATCTTGTCAAAGATCCCCCATGAAGGATCTTTAGCAAGATCCACTACGCCAGTTATTTGCTTCACATCCCTTGCAACGTCAGAGTGGAACTGAGATTGACAACAACGATGGTCACATGCCGGTCCAGAACCAGACGCCCAGCAGAATGCAAATCGAATTGACGACCCAGGCGAAGATCAGCTTGCGTCGCGCCGTAGCGTCACGATAGGCGGTCGCTGGGATTTTTAGTGTGACGTATAGCGAGTAAAAGTTAAGCAGCGGTGGAAACACTAAAATTCCAACGATCGATGACAGATAAGCTCGCTTGACCGATTCGGCGACCGATTCATCGATTTCCGCATGCACGTCGCGGCGTTCGTTTCGCTTCTTGGGTGGATGTTCCGGCAGATCCGAAATCAGAGTGGGAGGATGATAGGGATTGTCCGAATCGTTGATCGGCTCCGTCGAAGTTTCGCTGACAAAGTCACCGGCACCCAAATGTGATTCAAAGCCATCTTGCGTTTTGGGAACGTGGCGTCCGGTGGCATCCTGCTCGCTACGTCGTTTGTTGCAACTCCAGCAAACTTCGAACGCGGGCTCGTTCTGTTCTTCACATCGCGAACAAATCCAGGGTCCCGCACTTTGGATCAATCTCTCGTCAGCCCTCAGCAGATCGACTGCCCGCTGGTAATCCGCTGAGGCGACCTCGATCCGTACCAAGCGGTCCGTTCCGGCGCCGCCCATGCTGAGTGCCACCGCGGCATCGGTCCCAGTGACGAGTGAGCGAATCCCGGCGGCCGCTAATCGGATCCGAATGGTCTCGGCCGAAAACGCATCGGCATACTCGCGGACGCTGACCATCGAGCCTCGATCCTTCGAGACCGGTATCGCCGGGGCCTCAATATCAACTTCGGCTGAATCGGCGTCTGGAAATTCCGAACTCGGCAAAATGCTTGTCTCCGAACACGCATAATCGGAAATGGGAACGCTCTCTGCGATAGAATAACCGTGCCTGGAATGGTGCGAGGGGCAAAATCATTGACTAGTATAGTCGCTAGGGGGATCTCCGATTTTGCCTGACCACCCCCATTCGTCTGTTTCCTCTTAGCGGCGAATCTTGGCTCATTCACTATAACCGCATCCCGTCTTCCTCCTATCCGTTAGGTGAACTTCCATGCCGATCCGCTACCGGACATCCCAAAACGTCGCATTCACCGTGGCCCTTCTCTCGCTCGCCCTGCTCGGGCACGCTCTGCTTGGCGGGGCTGTGCAAGCGGAATCGATTCAGCTTCGCGACGGGCAACGTGTAGCCCTGGTTGGCAATAGTACCGCAGAGCGGATGAACTTGTTTGGGAATTTGGAAACCCTTCTTCAATTACGTACTCACGATCAACGCATTCAGTTCCGTAACTTTGGTTGGCCCGCCGATGAAGTCGCCAATCAACAGCGCCCGGGGAATTACACGCTGATCGACGACCCATTCAAAGTATATGGTGCTGACTTTTTTCTTTGCTTTTTTGGATTCAACGAATCGTTCGCGGGTGACTCACCCGAAGCGATCGAAACGTTCGTTGCCAATTATCGTGCGTATCTGAGCAAGATTACCACTGAATTTACCGTTGACGGGCGAAAGCCATCGTTCATCTTGGTCACCCCGATCGCATTTGAATCGACGGGAAACCGTTTGCATGCGGACGCGGTCTCGCGCAACGCGATTCTAGCCAAGTACGCCGAAGCGGTTCGCCAGCTTGGAAAGTCCGAGAATTATCGGGTCGTCGACGTCTTTGCATCGACCCAAGAATTGTTCTCTCGCGAACCGGGGGCGCAGTTCACGATCAATGGGATTCATTTGAATGAACAGGGCGATGTGGAACTCGCGCGTATGATTGACGCCCAATTGTTCGACGAACCGGCGCCGCAAGTCGACGGAGCACAAATGGAAAAGCTTCGCACCGCGATCAACGACAAATCATGGTTGCACCTGCAAGACTATCGCATGCTAAACGGTTGGTATGTCTATGGGGGTCGACGCACCTGGGATACGGAAACGTTTCCGACCGAGTTTCGCAAGATTCGCCAAATGGTCGCCGTTCGCGATCGCTACGTATGGGATATCGCCGCGGGACGACCGGTAGCCGATCAGCCTGACGATTCGGGGACCGGTGAGGTTTTCATTCCGGAAACCATGTTCGGATCTCGCGATGAAAAGTTCCGACAATTTCGCGAACCCAAGACGCTCGAGTATCCCACGCCCGAAGAATCGATTTCTCAGATGACCGTGCCGGAGGACTTCCGGGTGGAATTGTTTGCTTCAGAGCGAGAATTTCCGGAACTCGCCAACCCGACTCAACTAGCGTTTGACGAAAAAGGGCGATTGTGGGTTTCATGCATGGTGAACTATCCACAATGGTTGCCGGGGTCGTCGCGTCCGAGTGACCGCTTGTTGATTCTCGAAGACACCGATGGCGACGGGAAAGCTGATAAGTGCACGACGTTCTACGACAAATTGATTTGCCCCACGGGCTTCGAATTTTACGATGGTGGCGTGTTGGTCGTTGACGAACCACGGATCATTCACTTGAAGGATACCGATGGTGATGACCAAGCCGACGTCGTTGTGCACATGCTCGACGGACTCGCAACGGATGACACTCACCATACGATGGGGGCCTGGGAATTCTCGCATGGCGGTTTGATGTACATGCAAGAAGGCGTTTCGATGTCGACCACCTTGGAAACCCCCTGGGGGCCCTTCCGCAATCATGGACCTTCGGGATCATACGTGTGGGACATTGAATCGCTTAAGATCCGTCACTTCCGCACCCCTGCTTACGGAAATCCATGGTGTTTGGTTTTCGACAAATGGGGCATGGGGGTGATTGGTGACGGTACTGGGGCTCAACAGCACTGGTCGAGCTTGTTTTCGGGTGCTGCGGTTCGTTCGCGAAGCAGCGTGCAACCCATCTTCAACAATGAAGGCATGCGGCCTGCGGTGGGCAGCGAATTTTTGACCTCGCGTCACTTTCCCGAAGCCTATCACGATCACTTTATCTATGCCTGCGTGATCAACATGCATGGGATGCCCAAGTTCACGATCGAAGATGAACCGGGAACGGCCGGTTTCACCGGAAAGCGAATCGAGGATTTGCTCTCCTCGACGGACATGTTCTTCCGCCCGGTCGATCCCAAAGTCGGTCCCGATGGGGCGGTGTGGTTCGGCGATTGGTGCAACGCGCTGATTGGACACATGCAGTATTCCCAACGCGATCCGAACCGAGATCATGAGCATGGGCGTGTCTATCGCATGGTCTACGACAAAAAGCCGCTCATCGAGCCTGTTTTGCAAGACAAGAAAAGCGTCGATGAATTGCTCGAGCAACTCAGCACCTACGAGCTTCGAACTCGCTATCGCGTTCGTCGTGCCTTGCATGACCGCGATGAAAACGAAGTGCTAACCAAGGCGTCCGCGTGGTTAGGTGATTCCAACGATCCGATGCGAATGTGCGAAGTGCTCTGGTTGCAAGAGTTCTTTCATCAGGTTGATCCCGCGTTGGTCAACCGGATCATGAAAAGCGAGGACTTTCATGCTCGCAGTGCCGCCATTCACGTGGTCGGCAACCAATGGGAATGGATGGAGAATCCAAACGAAATTTTGCGTCAATCGATTCTCGACGAGCACCCTCGCGTGCGACTCGAAACGCTTCGAGCGTTGAGTTTCCAGCAAACGATCGAGTCGGTCGAAATCTCGCTACGGATTTACGAGAACTCGCGTGATTCGTGGATCGACTACGTATTCGAGCACACGTTGCAAGCACTACGACCGGTCTGGGAAAAGGCCAGTGAAGATCCTGAGTACTTGGCAAGTTTGTCGCCTGAGTCGCAAAAAGTGCTTCGCGACTATCAGCATTCCACCGGTCCTGGACGCGACATCTACGTGCCACTTCGCACGGTCATGAACCCGGATAAAAAATCCGAGCATGACAAGGCACTCGCGAAACTCGTTGCCGCGGGTGGGGGAAGCATGGACAATGGTTCGAAGGTGTTCGAACGCGCCTGTGCCGCATGTCACTTGCATGGCAAGTTGGGCAAAGAGTTCGGTCCCAAGTTGACGGACGTCGGAAGTCGCTTCTCGCGAGAGCAACTGATTCGTTCGATCGTTTGGCCGAATGAAGAAATCTCCAAAGGCTTCGAAACCGTTCAAGTCCTGACCTACGATGGGCAACCTTTTGCCGGGTTCATCCTGGCTGAGGATGAAACAACGTTGACGCTCGGCATCGCCAACGGCAAGGTTGAAAAGATTGACAAGGAAGAGATCGAAATTCGCAAGGAAATGAAGGCCAGTAGCATGCCCGAAGGTTTGCTAGAAACGATTTCGCCTGGTGAGTTTTTGGACCTGATTGCCTTTCTCAATGATGGTTGGATTTCGACCGATGCCAACAAGCAGCTGAAGTTGCGAAAGCACGGTGAGTTTGAAGAGGTCTCGCGCGATGCTCAATTGAAGCTTGGAGCTAGCTTCCAGAGTCAATACTCCGAAGAAGCTTCATTGTTCTTGAGCGGCAAATCACCGAAAAAGTTTGATTTCGCGTTTCATTCTCGCGAGGGCGCCAAACCCGAGGAGTCCTTCATCGTCATCCGTTTGGCCGGCCCCACAGAGTTGCGTCATGGGGAGCTTACCAATCGCCGCACCGCTAAGTTCCATGCTCGTGCAAAAGGGTTGGCGATGTGGACTAGCAACGATGGGCAATCGTGGGACAAGGTTTGGACGAGCGAGAAACCCGCTGCGACGTGGTCTTTCGATTTACCCGCGGGAACCAAGGCTCAGTACATCAAGTTGGGACTTGAGAACGGTGGCACATTCCACCTCGATCAAGCCGTCTTTTTCGGAAGTCGTTTGCCTAACTCTGAACCGGTAAACCAAAAGTAACGAGCCCCGCTCGAGCGAGTGTGCTTGTCGAAATAACCTTTTTTGACACGTTAGCCGCCTGCGTCGCTAAGGCAATTCAAACGCTGAAGCAATTCAAACCCAGAGTCGTGGCCATGCCATGGCTCTGGGTTTTCTGTTCCATCGCTTCGTTTTCCCCTACGTGCTTAAGAGAATCGTCGGGTTTGGGAAAGTCCTCTATGCCCGGGCAGCTCGCTTCGGAATCCCCAACTTGGAATGGCAGCTTCAGCGAAGGTGCCCGATGCACGGCAGTCGGATGATGCTAAGATAGCTCGCATCCAGAATATCAAGCACTTCGCGCCCTGCTGCTGCGCAAACGGTGCCAAGGGTGTGAGAGAGTGATTCAACATGATTAAGTTAGCGTGGGAGCAAACGTGATGGCGAATGAGAATGCAACACCAGAGACAGAGGATAAATCGATGAGTTCAACGTCAGACGTCGCTAAGAAACCGTCGAAGTCGAACTCGATTTTTCTGGTTCCGTATCCAAAATTTATCTTCATGTACCCCACATTGATTGTGGCGACCGTGGCGGCGATCGTGATGTATTTGGGCGGTTACCACACTGTCGATCCCGACACGCAAACGGTTCCGGTCGTGATGACAGGATTGTTTCTATTGGTGATGGTCACCAACATGTTCGTCATCGTTTTCGATTTTCCTCGCGCGACGTCGCTGACGTTGGTCTTCGTGCTGGCCACGATTGGCATGGGAATTTGGATTTTGACGTTGGTCTATCCCGATTTGATGCCGACGATTGAAAGCGTACTCTCCGGGATTCGACCCGCCGCCAACACGACCTTCTTTGTCTGCACGGCGCTGGCGATGATTTTGATGTATGTCGCCGTCTTTGTGAGCGTACGATTCGACTACTGGGAACTCCGGAACAACGAACTGCTACATCATCACGGGTTTCTGAGCGACTTGAAACGCTATCCCGCTCCGAATCTGCGAGTCGATAAAGAGATCAATGATATTTTTGAGTTCATGCTGCTTGGTGCTGGCCGTTTGATTTTGCACCCCACGACCGAAAAACGAGCGATCGTGTTGGACAATATCTTGTTCGTTGGAAACAAAGAGCGAGAACTGACTCGCGTGCTCGGTTCAATCAAAGTTCAAATCGGCAGCGATTCGTCTGGATCAAACTAATCGGCCCTTCCCGTACTTTCCCCCCCATTTCTTTGGCGTGATTGTGAAACGCTTTTACGTTAGTTTTTTGGTGTGGTTGATCGCGATGCCTGTCGCTTCGGCAGCGAGCTGGACTCTTTTCCCAGAGCGTTGCAACGACGTCGATATTCAACGACGCGACCAAGTGATCGAAATCCTCACCACGGGGAACGATCCGTATCTCGTGGGTGAACTGAGTGAAATCGGGGCGGAAGATGCCGTGCTTCAGTTCGACTACTTTTGCGTTTCGGGAATTGAACAAGTCGAGTTATTTTTGGGGCGAACCCATTTCGGCGACACCCCGCTGAGCTTGCCGTCGATTCCGGTGGCGGAAGCGTGGCAAACCTATAGTACGCCCGTGCAGCTCGATCGGCTGCGAAACGGCGATCCGGCTCACCACACATTGCGGATCGATTTGGGGCAAAGGCCCGGCGTTCGGATCCAACTTCGCAACGTCCACATGCGGGGAACGACGCCGCAAGAGAAACAACGCGAAGCGAACCAGCAGCAATTGCGGCAGCAAAAGATTATCCAAGCCGAACGGATTCGCAGCTACCTTTCGCAGTCGTTTCCCGCCAAAATCGATTCGGTGGTCGTTGACCAAGACACCCTCACGATTTCATTTTCGGCCTTGCCCACAACGCTCTCGGTCTCGGACGTCCAGCTCATCGAATGTCCGCCGTGGCAATCGATCAGCCAATCCGTCGAGCCGACTGAAGTGGAGCCCACTAAAGTTGACGTGGCGATTCAGCGTCATGATCGTAAAATCACCATGCGGTTGCCGCGGTTTGATGGCCAACGAGATCGATTGCAGAGCGGTTGGCGGCTGACACGATCGGTCTCGGGGCAATCGTCTTACCTCACCCCGCGGGCGTTCGCCACCGAGATCAACGTGGTCGGCGATAACCATGCGCCGCATCGCCCGGTGCCTGCGAATCAGAAAGGGTTGGGCGGTATTGGTTTGCATGGGCCAATCGAGGAGCTCAAAGAACTGGGAGTCACTGCGATCACCGTCAATATCGCGATCAATGCCTTTGTGAAAGATTCGCCCGGTCAAGGTCGAATCAACATCCCAACCTCGGGCGAACCGGTTTATTTCGACACGCTCACGCTATCGCACTACGACCGTGTGATGAACTGGGCTCGGGAAAACAACGTGGTGGTTTCGGCAATCATTCTGATTCCGACCCCACGTGTTGGCAAAGACACCTCACCGTTGGTCCATCCCGACAATGATGGCGGCATCTATACGATGCCCGATTTGACGACGCGGCGAGGATCCGACATCTATGCGTTTGTGATAAGCGAAATAGCGCGGCGGTACAGCAATACCGACGCCGCTCCGGGAGGCATCAGCAACTGGATCGCGCACAACGAAATCGACTTCCACACGGTGTGGACCAACATGGGGCTGCAGCCTCGCGAGATCGTGACCGAGACCTACTATCGGTCGATGCGGATCATTCACAACGCGGCTCGCCAGTCCAACCCACATGCTCGTGTGTTCGCATCACTGACACATCATTTCAATGTCCCCGACGATGGCCAGTGGCGGCAACTCTCAGGCCGCGAAGTGATCCAGTCGCTGCAACGCTATTCCGTCTTGGAAGGCGACTTTGCTTGGGGTGTGGCCTATCATCCCTATCCACAAAACCTATTTGCGTCGGTGCCGTGGAATGATACTCGCATCAGCGATGATTTCGACACGCCGCTGGTGACGATTCAGAACTTGCAGGTGTTTGGTCGTTTTATGCAGCAAGAATCGATGCGTGATCCTGCTGGCAGGATACGTCCGGTGTTGTTCAGCGAGCAAGGTTTCCATACCGATTCGTACGACGCTGATGCTCAGGATCGGCAAGCGGCGGCGCTGCGGTATGCAATGAAAAAAGTTCATGCAATGCCGATGGTCGAGTCCTTTCATTACCATCGCTGGATCGATCATCCCGATGAAGGCGGATTGATGCTAGGTTTGAGAACGTTGCCCAGCGAAGCGGAACCGTATGGCAAACGCAAACGCGCGTGGGAAGTTTATCAAGCGATTGGCACGGAGCGAGAAGAGCAAGTCAGCCAGGGTTTACCGACGCCGTAACGGTCGTTTTAGGACTTTCCCAGCACATGGCATGTTGAACCGATATCGACCTGCAACGCCTCCGCACTTGCGGCGTCGATTGTCACGTCGCCATTGGGTTGGTCGATCAAAACACTGGTATACACACTGGTAAAACCTTGATGCGTGCTACAGACGATGTGCTTTTCTAGATCGCTGGTTTCGGAGCCGCTCGGTTGGTTGGCGAGAATCGATTTCACGGTCAGTTCTCGAGTTCGTTTGACCGCGTTGATTTGATTCGTTTCGCAGCTAATCATCGGTCCGCCGTCAAAGATGTCGACGAACGCGGTTTCGCCGAAGCCTTCCTTTTTCAGCATCGTCAGCGCGGGAACGGTTTCATCGTGCACTTGCCCGATGCCGTCGCGAATCTCGTCGGGCAGCAGATCGAGATAGATCGGTGAATCGGGCATTAGTTCTTCGATGAATTGCTTCGACACGGTGGACAACGCATCGGCGATGGCGAATTCGATGGGGATAAATTTGCCCGCCACCGCATCAAAAAAAGGAACCTTGCCGTCGGCCGTCGCCTTGCCGCGCATCTCGGCGATCACGCGATCGGCGAAGCGGTGTGGTCGCATCGCAATCAGGGCGAAACGGGCCATCGATAACCAACGACCGAAGCCGTGACCGCGATATCGGCCGCGTAAAAACAGGCTGCCGATTTCAGTCGGACCATCATGAATCCGCGTCAATTGAAGTGAATGACGGACTTGCCGAAGGCCAAGCTGTGCGCTGACGTGTTCGGTTTCGATCAACTGGTAAGCATAAAACGGTTGGTAGCCACCGGTCTTGGCATAGACCGTCGACGTACCCGCCAATTCTCCCGTTTCCTGATTCACCAAAACCAACACGTACGGTTCGCCTCGAGGTGACGGACCGCTACGCGAAAAGGCAAACTCGGAGTGTTCGATGCGATCAAGCAACTGATCTCGTTTCAGCTGCAAACTGGTCAATCCACGGGTCGCCGACTTGACCAAGTCGTGAAGTGCATCCAGATCGTCGATGCGAACCGCGCGTAGAACCCACATCGTTTCAGACCTCTTAAGATGTTACGAGACGCATGTGTGACGACGTGACACTACTTGATTTTAGTTACCGCGGTTTGCTAAACAACGCCAACGACTTGTCGAGTAGTGTGATGGCGGCATCGATGTGCTCGGTCGTAGTGATCGCGGGAGCGGGTAGGAAACGAATGCGTGTGGGATTGGATCCACAGACAAAGCCCAACAGCCCGACGTCGTACATGATGTCCATCAGTTGTTTGGCTTGCTCAAAGCTGCCGTCGCCGGGAGTGAACGCGATCATCATGCCTTCGCCGTACGGGCCGGCGATCAATCCAGGATACTTTTTGGCAAGCGAATCCAGTGCGTCAGCAAAGTATTGGTGTCGTTGGATGTTTTGCCCATTCTCTCCGAAGCAATCGTTCGCTTCGAGAGCATCCAGTGTGGCCAATCCGGTGGCAATCGACGACGAAGCACCGGTGAAGGTTTGGCTCAAGATCGGACCGGTCGGTTTGAAGGCCTCGCCGTAGAGTGTTGCACACACCTGGGTGATCTTTCCAATCGTGACGATGTCGGCGAATCGATCGAGCCCGTAATGCTGGAATGCAAACGGTTTGGACGTTCGCGAGAACGATTGCACCTCGTCAAAAATGATCGGGATTCCGGCTTCACGAAGGGGAACGCATAGTGCCTCGAAGAATTCGGTGCTGCCGGGATAGTAGCCGCCTTCGCCTGCGATGGGTTCAGCCCAGAATGCGGCATAACGACCGGGGTGTCGATTGAGCAATCGTTTCAGTTCGGCAACCGCTCGCTTGGTGCTTCCTGCGGGATCCGCTTGATCACGAAACGGCAGATAGTCGACCGAAAGGGCTAGCGGCAATCCGGCTCGATAGTTAGGACGATCGGTGAGTGCAGCCAGGGCGATCGAGCGTCCGGCGAACGCATTTTCAAACGCGATGATACGGTTAGCTGGCGCCTTGTGGTGCAGCGCAATTTTTAATGCGTTCTCGTTTGCCATCGCACCGCTTGTGGACAGCAAACAATGGTCGAAGTTTGCTCCCCCCGCGGTCGCCAACTTCAACAACCGTTCACTCATCTCCAGACTCGGGGGATGTTGTTGCAAGTTGCCTTGCATCACGGTGTCCTCTAGGGCCGCATCGATGGCCGCATCGACCATCCGCGGGTCACTGTGCCCACAACCATGCACGCCAATGCCGCCGATGAAATCGAGCTTGATGCTGCCGTCGGCCAATTGCACGTAGGGACCGTTGCCGAGACCTGAGGACAGGTAGGGCCAAATCGGGGCGCCACCACGTGCGGTGCCCAATCGCGTGAGCATCGCTTGATAGCCGGGAACCAGCGAATCATCCGCACTGCGAACATCGTCGATCGATTTTGCGTGCTCGGCAACCGCTTCGGCGATCAGCCGTTTCGCCTCGGCGATGCGAGGATCCGATCGAAGGGCTTCGGCGTGTGTCGTCGAGGAGGGGGAGGTTGGTTGAACCACAGCCATTGGCTCCGTTAGGGATGGAAAGGGTGGGTTGGGAATTAAATTTGCCACATCGTTTGATGCGCGCTGACCGGATTGGTTGGCTGCGGCTAAGGATCACCGTCAGTCCGCTTGTCGAACACGCCCGTAACCGACTGGTTTTCTAGCAAACCGAGCGCGATCCCGTACATGACACTTACTCAGGATGGGTGTTCGCTAAAAAGGCCAAGACCGTTGCCGCCGCAGGGACGAGCGTGGCGGGAAGACAATATTCCTCGCTGCTGTGTAGGTTATCGCCTGTCACGCCCATGGTGTCGATGTTGCTCAGATTCATCGCGGCGAGCTTGCATCCGTCACACGCACCGCCGGTATCCTGCCACCGAATCGAGCGGCCGACGCTCTGTGCCGCCGCGACCACCTGTGCCTGGATCGCCACGAGCGCTTGATTAGAACACTTGGGGGGGGAATGGAGCATCCCGTTGAGTTCGACTTGATAGCCGTCGCCGTCAAATTGTTGACGAAGGGACTGCAGCTTCGTTTCGACGTTTTGCATCGCAATCGGATCGGTGACGCGCACGTTAAAGTGCACCGAGGCAGCATGGGGGACTCGGTTCAAGGGGCCTCCGCCGGCGATCTTGCCCACGTTCAACAAAACCCCCTCATTGGGGTTGTTGAGTTCAGAAAGCTTGGCCACGAGCTTAGCAAGGTGTACGATCGCATTGCGCCCCTGCTCGGGATTGCGGCCGGCGTGGGCCGAGCGTCCCCGGACGACCATGGCGAATCCGCCCGAGCCTTTGCGGGCCGCGACGAGGCTGCCATCGGGGAGTGTCGGTTCGAAGACCAAGGCCGCATCGAACTGAGGGGCCAATTGCCGCATCAAGGGTTCCGACGCGGTGGAACCAATTTCTTCGTCAGGATTGAGCAGAATCGAGACCCCCAAGTCAGGGAACAGACCGAATCGCAATCCCGCTTCGATGGCCAATGCGATCACCGCGATCCCCCCTTTGGCGTCGGCGGTTCCGGGACCGACCAAGCGCTCGGCTTGATGCACACAGCGAGTCGCTTCACGATCGCTGGGGTAAACCGTATCGTAGTGAATCATCAGCAAAACGCGCGTTTTGGCATCGGGACGATGATGCCACAACAATGCAGGTCCGGTCGCAGGGGCGTACCATTGGCCCGAATCATCGAGTAGCTTCATCGGGCCGAGCGGCACTGGGTCAAAGACAACGCCGAAGCTGCGAAAATCGTCACACAGCGTGTCAGCCATCGCTTGCAACTTGGCCACATCCATCGACCACGAGTTCTGGTTACACCAACGCTCGAGCCGCTCGGTTGCCGAGGCTTCCTGAGTGTGCATCCACTCGATTGCCGCTTGGATCTTATCAGACATCATT
Source organism: Novipirellula galeiformis (assembly GCF_007860095.1). Classification (NCBI taxonomy): domain Bacteria; kingdom Pseudomonadati; phylum Planctomycetota; class Planctomycetia; order Pirellulales; family Pirellulaceae; genus Novipirellula; species Novipirellula galeiformis. Next base: position 653,711 of record NZ_SJPT01000004.1, read on the forward strand.
TTTGAGGAGCTGGATTGCTGGACCTAACGTGGATTGGATTAGCGGCGGTTTCCGCCGTGTTGCTGGGATGCTATGACGTTACCAAAAAGATCGCCGTGCGAAAGAACGCCGTGCCGATCGTGTTGCTTCTTAGCGTTTCGGTGGGGGCTGCGATTTGGTTGCCCTTCATCGTTTGGTCCGTGATTTCACCGGCAAGTCTGCCCCATCCCATTTTACAAGTGAATCCCTTGTCGCTACGCGAACATGGGTGGTTGTTTGTTAAAAGCGTGTTGGTGGGGGCGTCTTGGACGTTTGCCTTTTTCGCGTTAAAGCGACTCCCCCTGTCGATCGCCGCCCCGATTCGTTCGACCAGCCCGATTTGGACGATCGCCATCGCGGCGGTGTTTCTTCAGGAACGGCCCAGCGGAATGCAATGGCTTGGCATCGCCACCGTGCTGTTGGCATTCTGGGCATTCTCGGTAATTAGTCTTCGCGAGGGAATCTCATTTTCCCGTGATCGCGGCGTCGCGATGATGATCGTGGCGACCCTGCTCGGGGCCCTCAGTTCGATTTACGACAAGTTCCTGTTGCAGACGATTTTACTTGATCCCTCCACGCTCCAAGCATGGTTTTCGCTCTACTTGGTGCCGGTGATGATCCCGATGGCGGCAATTTGGTGGCGAAGTTCACGGAAAATGGAAGATTCGGAGCCCACGATTCACACGCTTTTTGAGTGGCGCTGGGCGATTCTCGGCATTAGCCCATTGCTGTTAGCCGCCGATCTCGTCTACTTCACTGCCTTGGCCGACCCCGAGGCTCTGGTTTCCGTGATCTCCGTGGTGCGGCGATGCAGCGTCGTGATTGCCTTTGTGTTTGGGATTCGAGCATTGGGGGAAGCGAACTTTTGGCCGAAAGCGGCTTGTATCGCGACGATTCTCTGCGGCGTCGCTTTGTTGGTCCTGGGAGCGTGAGGCAAAGTGTCGTGCTTTTCAGTCGAGCCGAATCCCCGTATCCTATACGGCACTGTGTCTTTCTGGGACTGATAACTCACGCCGAGTGTGGCTTCAGTTTCGTTTCAACCGAGTGACGTGACAAGCGAGCGGCAACCAACGTTGCTTCATGTTGATGAGCGAGATCCTGCTCTATTACAAACGTCCTGACCCAACCACTTGGGTGTACTTGTCGTCATTTTTGACGATTGGGTTGTTTTTCGTTTTCCACCGCTTTTGGAGTGTTCGCAATCTCGACATCGTCCTGTTGATTTTGTTGGCTCCCGGACTGTTGATGGTCCATGAGGGGCGCAGACGTCAGATTCAGGAATTTGAGTCCGAAGTCATCACCCATCGACAATCCGATCCCGAAATGGCCTCGTCCGACTCGTCTCAAGCGAGGACGCATCACGCCACCAGTCTTGCGAACACCGAGCCCATCGCCTTCGTCGACCACTCCGCCCCCGCCAACCCTAACGCGTCACCGGAGCCTCGCGACATCGATGCACTGCAGCGGGATTCTCAGCGGGATTCACGCGGCGCTAACATCTTGGTGGCACTGACACAGGCATCCGCGGTCGAGCGAGCCTCCGAAGAGGCGTCGGTGAAAGCGGAAGCGATTCCATCACCCGCCACCGATGCGCCCGCCACCGATGCGTCTGCATCAGCCGATTCCGCATCACCTGTGGCATCCATGCCCGCCGGCGATGCGGGCTCGAGCACTCCATCGGAGCACGCGGACACTTCGGTAATCGCTCCCGAAGACATCCGTCGTTACGGATTCATTAGTTTGTTTGTCGTTCAGTTTTTGCTGCTGATTCGCTTGTTACTCGACCCATTGATGGTCCGTCGTCCGTTGTTGGATCCGAACCTTTCCAGTGGCGGTTTGACCTTTATTGGGGTTTCGTTGTTCATTTTTATGATGGCGAACATTGTCGCAAGCACGCCACGCATTCAGATTGAACAAGGTCCCAAGCTTGGACCCGGTTACGCGTTGATGAACATGTTACCGGCGATTCCCACCCGGCCTGTGACCGATGCCCTGGCCGGTTCTGCGTCCGGTTCGGTATCCAGCAGCGAAAATGAATTGGATTCATCGCAACGGCGTCTTGCCACGATCGCAAAGGTATTGGCGATCCTGGCGCATGCGGCGATTGTTTTGGGCATTGTGTTGATTGGCAATTGGCATTTCGGCAACATGCGCGCTGGCGTTGGCTGTGCGACGCTCTACTTGCTGATGCCTTATACCGCACAAATGACGGGGCGAGTCGACCATGCGCTGCCCGCGGCGCTATTGCTATGGGCCGTGCTGTTTTATCGCAAACCACTTATCGCAGGCATTTTCTTGGGGCTTGCCGCCGGGCTGGTTTATTACCCACTGTTTTTGTTGCCGTTGTGGATCAGTTTCTATTGGCGACGAGGCGTTTGGCGGTTCACCATTGGAGTGGCCGTGATGCTTGGGCTATTGATGTTGCTGCTTTCGCTCGGTGGAATTGAAACGCTGGTCGATCACTTGCGGACCATGTTTGGGTTGTTCAAACCGGAAACGAAATCCAATATTTTGGGAGGCGTTTGGGGGCTGGGCTGGAATCCAATCTGGCGGTTACCGGTGATCGTCGGGTTTGTGATTCTTTGTTCGTTCTTTGCCGCATGGCCGGCTCAAAAGAACCTCGGCACGTTGATTGGTTGTTCGGCCGCCGTGATGGTCGGGGCCCAATTTTGGCACGGCTATGGGGGTGGACTCTATATCGCTTGGTTCCTGCCGCTGCTGTTGTTAACAATATTTCGTCCGAACCTACAGGACCGTGTCGCCTTGAAAGTTGTCTCGGATTCATCTGGTAGAAAACGACGCCCGGCGGCGTTGGGGGTAGATGCAGCTTGAAGGATCAAAACGCGAACTCGGGCCACGAACTGAGTCATGCAAGCGAAGCGCTTGCTCGCTATCGCGAACATTTAACGGAAATTCAAACCGAGCGTGAGCAGCTAAAAGGACGGGATCGCACCTACGGCACGATCCGTGTCGTGTTGTTTTTGTTTGCGATCGTGTTCTGGGTTGTGGGCTATTACGGCGACATCGTGATCGCACGGCCACTGGGCTGGGCTGCGTTTGTCGGTTTCATCGCGGCGGTGATTTTGAACGAACCAGTGCGCGATCGACTCGATGCACTTCGCCGCGAACGCGCTGTGTTTCGTCGTTTGGTGGCCAGGATCGAGCGAGATTGGGATCGCTTGGCCACCGCCAGCTTGTCGCGTCAACTCAGCGAAGTTCCGTTGCCCGTCGGACAACGGGATGCCGCTGCAGATTTAGATCTGTTGGGCCGTGCCTCCTTGTTTCATTTGGTCTCGATGACCGCCACGACTCCTGGGATCCGCACCCTTGCTTCGTGGTTAACCGGACCTGCCATTTCCAGCGAAGCGGTGGAGCGAACGCGCGCGATCGAAACGCTGGCCCCCTTGCGCGAAGAACGTCTTCGTTTCTACGTGACCGCGCGAAAGGTCGCCGAAAGCAGCGGCGATCCCGATCGTTTCACCACTTGGGCAACCGGGCCGCGTTGGTTGGCGTCGCGGAAATGGCTTTCGAGCTGGGCCAACCTTTCCGCGCTCCTGGCCGTGTCATTCCTGCTCGCAATGCTCGTCGGATTCACCGCGCTGGAATCCGCGACCTGGTTCCGAGTCGGTCTCTTAGGTTTGCTTGGCGTGGGTGTCATCAACGTCGCTCTGACCGGCGTCGTGCTTGGACCGGCCCATGCGATCTTTTCAATCGCGATGGCCAGCCGTGGTGCGGTTGATGATTATCGAGATCTGTTTGCCGCCGCCGAAAGTCTGCCGACGGATAACGTTTCCGCTAGCACGAAGCATCTGCAAGCGATTCGAGAAACGCTCGTCGCAGGTGATCGTTCCGCAGCCGAAGGCATGAGGGCGTTGCAAAAGGTCGCTGCGGCAGGATCGATGCGACAATCCGCGGCAACGTTCTTGCTCTACTTGCCGTTACAAGCGTTCGCCCTCTGGGATGTGCGAGTTCTAAAACGACTTGAACAGTGGCAAGAAACTTACAGTGACGTGGTGGCGGATTGGTTCGAGTCGCTCGGGCAATTTGAATCCTTGATGTCGTTAGCGGCCTTACGCGACGAATACCCAAGTTGGACCACGCCTCAGTGGAAGGATGGTCGCACGGATCGCTCCGTCGAAGCAATCGGCATCGGGCATCCGCTGTTACGCGATGATGCTCGCGTCCGCAACGATGTCACGGTCGGGCCACCCGGCACCTTGTTGCTCGTGACCGGCAGCAACATGTCCGGCAAAAGTACGATGCTACGCAGCATTGGACTCAACGTCGCTTTGGCGGGAACCGGGGCACCGGTTTGTGCGGAGCAGTTCTCGTTGCCTTCGATCGAATTAGCCACAAGCATTCGCGTCAGTGACAATCTCAGCGAAGGGGTGTCGTTCTACATGGCCGAGCTTCACCGCTTGAAACAGGTGGTCGATCACGCGCGTCGATTGGCTGACCAGGATGATCGTGTGTTGTTGTTCTTGCTCGACGAGATCCTACAAGGAACGAACAGTCGCGAACGTCAGATTGCCGTTGTGCAAGTATTGAGGCACCTCGTTGCGCTGGAGTCAGTTGGGGCGATCAGCACTCATGACTTGGAACTCGCGGATGAGCCTGAGTTGAATTCGATCGCCCATACGGTGCACTTCCGTGAAACCATTACCACCGGGGATGATGGAAACGATACGATGACGTTCGACTATCAAATGCGACAAGGTGTGTCGCCGACGACGAACGCATTGCGATTGTTAGAGATGGTAGGCCTAGGACCGAAGGCGTAGTTGTCCGCTGCGTGAGGTTCGCTACGTGAGGTTCGCTACGTGAGGTTCGCTACGTGAGGTTCGCTACGTGAGGTTCGCTACGTGAGGTTCGCTACGTGAGGTTCGCTACGTGGCTAAACCGTTTCGGATGCATTGATCGTGTTGATCAACATTCGCAATCGGCCCAACGCTCGGCGGTTGAAATGGAAGACCAAGCGGGGGAGATGAGCGAGGTCGGGTTCACCGCTTTCATCGGGTAGCGCCTTGGTTTGTTCGTAGGTTCCATCGACCAAAATGTCGGCAAATTGTTCGCGGATATTTTCGATCGCTTCGTCGCTCAACTTGCGTTGCAAGCGGAACACGAGTCGGTCGCGAACGTAACGCAAACTATGGTAAACGCGGTAGAAGCTCAGCATCTCTTGGATCGCTTCATCGACCGAATTGGTGATTTTGTAAAGACTCACGTCCTCGGGGCTGATCATTCCCGTTTTAAGCAGTTGCTTCTCCATAAAGACGCCCAGGTCTCGCCAATAACTGCCCTCTTTCGAATCGAGTAGCACGAGAGGCATCATCGTCTGTTTGCCCGTCTGCATCAGCGTCAAGGTTTCAAGCGCTTCATCGAGCGTCCCAAATCCGCCTGGGCAACAAACCACTCCGCTGCATTCTTTGACAAACATCAACTTGCGAGTGAAGAAGTACTTCATCGTGACAAGTTTTGCATCGCCTTGAATGTAGGGGTTCGCACTTTGCTCGAAGGGCAACATGATGTTCAGCCCCATCGATGCTTTGCGACCGGCGCCACGATGCCCGGCTTCCATGATCCCGCCCCCAGCGCCGGTGATCACCATCCAACCATGCTCGGCCATCCGACGCCCCAGTTCGACCGCACATTCATATTCAGGGTGGCCCGGTTGCGTTCGTGCCGAACCGAAAATGGTGACTTTGCGGCGTTTGCGATATGGGCGAAAGACCTTGAAGGCGTAGCGCAATTCACGCAGTGTTCGTGACAGGATCTTGAGGTCGCCGCGCGCAGTATTGTCTTTCTCTAAACGGTCGACCGTGTGTCGCATGACTTGCAATAAGTCTTGCGAATCGACTGTCGAGATCGGCTCGTCCGCCGGCTGAGGTCGTTGCAGTTCGTCTTCGCCAATCGCTTCGCTGGGCAGTGGTTCTTGATGCATAGGTCCTTCAATGTCTCTTTCAGAGATGGCAACAATCTAAGGAAAAATCGCTGGCGAAGCGTTGTTTTGCTTAGCCCGGCGAGAGCATGCCGATGTTTAGTGTAACGTCCCACGGCAATTCGAGGGAGACTTGCTGGTGACGGCGTGGACCCTCCCGTCGCAGGCGGGTTTTCTCTCGCCAGAGAACGATTCGTAGACCACCGGCATCCTCGCTCGTCGCTTGCCCAAGCGGGTCGCCAATCGGTGCCGCGACACGCGTGGGACCCTCCACTCAACGCAACTTGGCTAGGCCGCCTTGGCGATTTTCGGCGTGTCGACATTCACCAACGGTAAGGGGCGAATGCCGAGCAATTTGGCAACAATCACGGCGATGGGTGCCGCTGCGAAACTGAGCAAAGCGCCCATCTTCACGGAATCTTGCTCCATCCCCGCGGTGGTGAACGCCGCGACCGAGACGAACAAGGCAACCGTGAACCCAATCCCAGCAATCATTCCGAGGGTTACCACGTGGCGATAATCCATCCCCGCAGGTTTCTCGAGTTTCAAGGCCTTTTCGGCGAACAGCGTTAACAAGGTGATGCCAACCGGTTTGCCGATCAACAGTCCTGCCAGCACGACCCAGGTGCCCGTGCCCAGACTGCTCATCACCACGCCCGCGTTAGCGAGTCCGAATAGTCCGAGTCCGAATTCAACCGGGAGTTTCCAAAAGTGTTCGAATTCATTGAGTGTGTCATGCCGACCGCGTTCAGCGCGAGCATAGAATCCGAGGTCGGTATGTGCGTGAGGCATGAACGGGATGATCGGAACCAAGCCCAAGGCCGGATGAATATTGGCCTGGTAAAAGCTAAACCAGGAAATGATTCCCGGTCCGATCAAATAGGCCCAATGCGAATGGACTTTCGAGCGGCGGAGTTGCATCGTCAAAAGTACCGCACCGACGGTCAATAGCAACCATTCAGGACGGATTTCGGCTTGCGGATAGAATACCGCCAAGATGATCAATCCCGCGGCGTCATCGGCGATCGCAAGTAGCAACAAGAACGCAATCGCGGGATGGCTCGCCCCAAAAATGAACCGTGCGATCAAGTAGCTAAAGGCAATGTCGGTCGCACAAGGGATCGCCCATCCTCGGCCCAAGGAATCATGAGTTCCGGTGAAATAGGTTCCCGCGATGTAAACGATCGCGGGCCCCAGGATTCCGCCTACCGTGGCAAGCAGCGGAGTGGCCGCTTTCTTAGGATTGGCAAGCGAACCGCCGGGCAACAAGGATTCCCATACTTCCTTTGCCGCAATCGCAAAGAACAATGCCATCACAATATCGTTGACAAAAAAGTGCAGCGTAAAGCCATGCGAATGTGCTTCGGCGGCAGTCTCATGTCCGGCGCTAGGAGCATGGTGAAACAGCGAAAGCAAATCAAAGTTAATAAAGGCTTGATAGCTGCTGGTGTGAACGTTAGCCCAGATCAAAGCCGAAACCGCACCTGCGATCAGCAAGAAGGAATTGTCGATCAGTTTGCGAACGAGTCCGCGTTTTTCTTGTTGCCCAGACATATAACCACGCTGTCATCGATGATGAGTCGATTTTGAGTTTGAAAGATAATGGTGAAAAGTGACAGACCCAAGAAAGGTGGCTGCCCGAAATCAAGCGTGGGTCACTTTTGGAAGTGCGACTTCATTTCGTTCCATTGCTTTGTTGTCAAAATCGGAGGGCAAATCGGACTGTGACGTCTGTTCCGATCAGTATATCGGTCGGGAGGGGGGGGCAGGCCAGAAAAGGGCGGACTTTCCGCGGTGATGAGATTGGGCAACGAATCGTCGACGTCCGCCCGTGTCCGACGATCATGCTCGTCCGGCAATCGCTGAGAATTTGAGCATAGGGAGAGCTTGGCACGAATCTCAATCAAAGCTGCCGCCGCAAACAGGGCAAGCCGAAGGCGTCCGTGGTTGACGGGAATCGGCGACGCCTTCGGTGTGCCATTAAACTTGGAAAGATCGGCTTAGCTGTGGATTAGCGAGTCGATCGGAGCAAAGAGAAGCAGCATGCCTGCGGCCTCCCTATCGCGACGCCCGCCATGCCGCGGGCAAACCTCCGAGATTGGTTTACTGCTTCGTGGGTTCCGCTGGGGGCTCCGCTGGTTTTACTGGCTCCGCTGGTTTCGCTGGCGTTTCCGCTTCGCTTTCTAATGCGGGTGGTGTTACCTCAGGCATGGCGGGCTTCATCACTTCATGCTGCTCTGCTGACTCCGCTGGGGGCGACTGCGCGGCGGGTTGATCGGTCTTGTTGTCGCATCCCGCTACCATTAGTAATGCACCACAAAGCACGCAAGCAAACGTAAAACGTTTCATCTCAAACTCCATGTTCGTGTATCCATTTGACATCGCAGCTGCACCACCGCGGCGACCGAAACCTTTTCGGCCTTTTGAGTCGCAGTGATATTCTGCGCCGAGCCTGTTTGGCTTCAGGTGGCGGTTGCAACAGCATGTCTTGTGCCGAAGCCCGTCGAGACGCACTGAAATGTCGCGGCGGTGTCGCTCTGGATTCGCGTTTACAAACGGCGCAGTGTTTGCATTGCCAGCGTTAGCATCGGTTTTGTTTTGGCTTGCACGCTCAGCAAGAAACGGCCTGGTAAGCGAGAGTCGGCCGAATTTGCGACGCAACCCAATGTGCGACAACGTCACAAGTGACTTGCCAAACGTGTCATCGCGCACCAACGCGAGTCGTCGTGAGGGGCGCCCGCGATCGGAGGTGCACTGAATAACAATCCCTCTGATGACTCCGATGCAGCACCTCGAATCATCAAACGGAAAAAATCATGAGAGCGATGGTCTTGTCGCAAACCGCTTTGCTGAGCGATGAGCCCGAGCCGCTACACTGTATGGAGCTGGACACGCCACAGCCCGCCGAAAACGAATTGCTGATTCGTGTCGCGGCGTGTGGGGTTTGTCACACCGAGCTCGATGAAATCGAAGGTCGCTTGACTCCATCACGCCTACCGATCGTGCTCGGGCATGAAGTGGTGGGCCGCGTTGCCGAGCGAGGCTCCCAGGTCACCCGTTTTGATATCGGAGATCGAGTTGGGGTAGGGTGGATCCATCATTCCAGTGGCACGCCCGCCGAGAACCTCTCGCCACAGTTCGCTGCGACCGGTTGTGATGTCAACGGCGGCTACGCTGAATTCATGACCGTACCGGAAACCTATGCGGTGGCGATCCCCGACCGTTTCAGCGATGCGCAGGCCGCGCCGCTAATGTGTGCCGGCGCGATCGGATACCGCGCGTTGCGGTTAACGGGACTTCGTGATGGCGAGCCGCTCGGCTTGATGGGCTTTGGAGGCTCGGGACATCTCGTTTTACAAACCGCGAAGCATCTCTTTCCAAACTCGCCCGTGTACGTATTCACGCGAGAGGAATCGGTCCAGCGGTTCGCATGCAAATTGTCCGCAGATTGGGCGGGAGGCATCGACGCGACGCCCCCGCAACCGTTGAACGCGATCATCGACACAACGCCTGCCTGGAAACCCGTGGTGGAATCACTGAAAAAACTTCACCCCGGAGGCCGTTTGGTGATTAACGCGATTCGTAAGGAAGACGCGGATAAAGAGGAGCTGTTGAAACTAAGTTATCACGAGCATTTGTGGATGGAACGCGAGATCAAGTCGGTCGCAAACTTAACGCACGCGGACATCGCCGAGTTCTTGCCGCTCGCCGCAGCGATCCCGATCCTCCCCGAAGTCACCCTTTTTCGGCTCGAACAAGCCAACGCGGCTCTACGCAACCTGCGACGTGGACAAATCAAGGGTGCCAACGTCTTGGTTGTGGCGTGAGCCCGTATTCGCGGCGCGGTCTGCGTTGGCATGATCGACGCGGTGTCACGGTTGGGTTCCGTGATTTGACGTCCTACTCAAATGCGTCGTCGCACGCGTATTCAAATCGCGATCGATTAGGGCTCACTCCTTTGGCATTAGCTCTCGTAGTGGTTTGGGAAGAATCGCTTTGATATCGGCGATTTCACCTTGGCTGACATGTCGGCTGAGGATGCTCAAGACGGCGCGGGTCAAGCGTTCGGGGTCGATGCTCGAATCGTTAGGAAACTCATGTAAAACATGCTCGAAGAACGCTTGTTGGGATCGGTCTTTGACGGGAGCATGGCTTGGTTGCCAGCCTTCGAAAAACATACCGCGAATCAAGGTCGGCAATTGTGCCGAGACGTCGGCCATTTCGTGAAGCGTCAAGCGATCGCGAAGCGCATGTAAAACGACGCGCAACGCATGATAGGCTTTTTGAGCATCCTGCCACTGTAACTCGACCATCAGTTCGCTGACCCAGCGTTTCGTTTTCTGCACGGTCGTCGCAAAGGCGGGAATGTTGCTGCGTCCTTGTTTCGGCTTCGCTTTGGTGCTCGCGTTGCCTTCGTCGCGCTCGGTGCCCTCATCGCCGGTGTTGAAGACAATATAGAACTCCTCGACACCGTGCACATTGCTGTAGATGGAGGTGCCATTCATGATTTATGTCCTGGGAGCGAGGAAATCGGGAGGACTTGTGGAACTATCGATTCTATTCCTAAGCAACCTAAGCAACTGGTGGGCCACAAAATGGGAACGTCAGAAAAGAAAGCGACTAAGAGGGCAAAGTGTGGAGTGGCTTCGCATGGCTGGGGTGACTCGATCACGATGCGTGCGCGTTTCGCTGCACCGCGAAGCAGCCATTTTATTGCCGGTGGCGCGTCGTTTGCTTTGCAGCTTCTTCAGCTAACCACGGAGAACTTCAACGATGACTGACTCAAATGAGCTCGAACATCCCTGGCTTGTCGCTGTCTGGCCTGGCATGGGACACGTTGCCCTGAGCGCGGGGTACTACTTGATGTCGAAACTGGGGATGAATCAATTCGCCGAGCTTTCCTCGGCAGGTTTGTTCGATATCGATGTGGCGATCGTGCGAGACGGGTTGGTCCAGAAGCCGAATCGGCCGCAGAGCCGTTTGTTCGCTTGGAAGGCGCCGCCGGGCCAACGAGACGTGATTGTCTTTATCGGTGAAGCGCAGCCGCCGTTGGGCAAGTATGCATTTTGTGAACGTCTGCTCGACCTTGCTCGCGAGTTGCGTGTCGAGCGAGTTTTCACGTTTGCAGCGATGGCGACCGAGATGCATCTTGGCGATGACGCGCGAGTCTTTGTGGCGGCGACGGGACAACCGCTGCTCGATGAACTCGCCAACACGAACGTTCATCGGCTGGGCGAAGGGCATGTCGGAGGGCTCAACGGCGTGTTGCTTGCTGCGGCGATTGAGAAAGGAATACCGGGGATTTGCTTGCTCGGCGAAATGCCTCACGTGTTTTCACAAATGTTGTATCCCAAAGCTTCCTTGGCGGTGTTGCGCGTCTTTGTCGAGTTGGCAGGGATTGAATTGGATTTTGCCGAACTCGCCAAACACGCCGAAGCGACGGAGCACCGTTTGGGACAATTGATTGCCGAGGTGCAGCGGCGACTTGAGGCGGTCGAGGACGAAGATACGGGCGAAGGAGATAAAACCGGCGGCGAGCCGTGGCAGTCCGAACCGACCGAATCGGGGATTTCTCCGGAGGATGAACGACATCTCGAAACGATGTTCGATGCTGCCAAGCAAGATCGCTCCCGAGCGTTTGAGTTGAAAAGCGAACTCGATCGACTCGGCGTGTTTGAAGACTATGAGGATCGCTTTCTCGATTTGTTCAAAAAGGAGGATCCCGGAGCGTAGCTTTCGTCGTTTCCCTTTCCCGATTGAAGCGATCGCGGCGAGTTCGACAATGCGGCGGTTTGCAAGCGTTTCCCAATCGGGGCGTGCGGTTGGCTCACCACTGCGGCTCAACGTTCGGTGTCAATGATGGGCCATTGGGGACCTGCAATGGTATCCGAGGGGGCGGCGGGTGTGCATCCCCGCGCAGATCGCACCGCTTCGACGGGAATTGAAAAGAAGGCTCTGCGAACGCAAAGCAAATCAGATGAATCACAAACACGGGAATTACATCCTCACAGGAACAGCGTTTGCACTATTTGCATTTCTAAAATGCTCATTTGAATAAGGAAAATGTGATGGCGTTCAAACGATTCACTCGTGACGACTTGGACCGCTTGATCGCCAGCGTGGGCGGTCCACATCTGAGTTTGTACCTGCCCCCGCCTCCCTCGATTAACGCCGCAGACCAAGATCGAATTCGAATCGGTAATGTGGCGCGAAGTGCCCAAGAATCGCTGGCAAAGCATTGGATGTCCGAAGCAGACGCCGCCGGCTTTCTGGGGCCGCTACGCAAGTTGGCCAACACGCCGGCGCTTGCGACTCCCCGCACCCACGGGATTGCGGTCTTTCTGCAGGGTGATTCACTCGAGACGTTTCGTGTTGAAAGTGCGGTTAAAGAACATTGGACCATCGCACGTGCGTTTCAGGTTCGCTCCTTGCTACCAAGTCTGGGACAGCTCGAGGCCTATAATGTGCTCACGTTGAGCCAAAAACGAGTCGCTTTGTTCGCGGGCACGGTTGACGTGTTGGAGCGGAGGAGCGTTCCCGGGTTGGAGGAGAGTTTCGAGCAGTTGCAGGACTCATTGACCGCCGAGCCACAGCTCCAAGCCCATTCGGCCGCTAGTAGCATGCGGGGTAAACAGGGCGGCAAACAGGGCGCGGTCTTTCATGGGCAAGGCGGGCTGCCGGACTCGGAAAAGAAGGACTTTGAAAACTATTTAAAACGGGTCGATGATGTCGTCTGCGGCTACTTGCGGCAATCTCCTGCTACGCCGCTGATTCTAGCGGGAGTGGATTCGGTGACAGCAACGTTTCGCTCGGTTTGCCGGTACGATTCGCTGCTCGCCGATTCGCTCTCGGGTAACGTCGATCATCTCTCGGCCGATCAACTTCGGATGCGAGTGGCCGATATTGTCACGGAGGAAAACGGACGCCAGCGCGAGCAAGATGCCTCACGAATTCGCGAACATGACGTGCCCACCGCGACCGAGTCTGAACGCATTTTGATCGCGGCATTCGAAGGCCGTATCGACACGTTGTTCATCGACCGAGACGCATCGCTTCACGGGATGTTTATGGTCGATCGCGGTATCTTGAAGGAGGTGCATCACGCACCGACAGGTGACCCCGCCGACGAGAGTCATGATTTGATCGAGCTGGCTGCCGTGCAAACCCTCAAAACCGGCGGCACGGTCCATGCGGTGCCAACCGACGCGATGCCGGTCGCGACCACCATGGCCGCGGCCCTGCGGTTTTGAATCGCGGAAAATATCGCTCCGCGGTCGCCAGCAAATCCGTCACGCTGCGGCCGCCTTTTTGCGACCAGAACGTATCACGCTCGATGCAATGATTGCGATTCCGATGGCGTGGCAGCTTTGGTCGCGTTCCATCCCCTCTCGATTTGCAACGATCATTGTTTCACTCGGAGAAATTTTCCATGAGAACGTCATTGCTAGGCATGGTTTTACTCGTTTTGTTTTCGGTTGGATGCCGACCCGATTCAAAATCGGGAAAGGGATTCACGTTACCCACCGGCGATATTGAACGCGGTAAACAAGCCTTCACTCAACTGCAGTGTCATGCGTGTCATACCGTTTCGGACGTGACGTTGGAGCCGATTGAAACGGACCCGAACCAAACCATGGTTTCGCTCGGGGGCGCTAAGACGCGAGTGCAAACCTATGGAGATCTCGTCACGTCGATCATCAATCCATCGCATCGCTTCGCTCAGGGGTATCCAAGTGAAGACGTGGCCATCGATGGCACCTCCAAAATGCGCAGCTACAACGATGAGATGACAGTCCAGCAACTCATCGATCTTGTCGCCTTTTTGGAATCGCACTATTCAGTAATCCAATACGATCCGACCCCCTACGCCCCCTATTACCACTTGTAGCACGTTTCATCGACCGTTCAATCGCAATTCAAGCTCGAGGCACTTTCGATGCAGAACACGGAACCGGAACGACGGATTGCCTGCGTGGGGACCTTCCCGCCTCGTCAATGTGGGATTGCGACCTTTACTCAAGACCTTTGTCGGGCGATTGAAAGTCGAAACGATTCGGGACGGCATTGTCATGTGCTCGCGATCAATGACCGCGCCGAGCGATATGATTATCCCGCGAGCGTGCGGTTCGAAATCCGCCAACAACAGCCATCCGATTACCGTTTGGCGGCGGATTTTGTCAATATTCGCAACTGCGAAGTCTTGCTGCTGCAGCATGAGTATGGAATCTTTGGCGGAGATTGTGGCGAGCATTTGTTGGGCTTCCTGCGGAATGTGCGGATGCCGGTGGTGACAACCTTGCACACGGTGCTACCGGACCCATCGCCACAAATGCGAAGAGTGACGGAAGCGATCATCGAACATTCTGACCGCCTCGTCATGATGAGCGAACATTCCGCGGCTTTGCTGCGTGATGTTTACAAGCTTTCCAACGACAAAGTCCGGATGATTCCGCATGGCATTCCGGATTTGCCATTCGTCGATTCGAGTTTCTACAAGGATCATTTTGGCGTCGAAGGGCGAACGGTGATGTTGACGTTCGGTTTGCTTTCGCCAGGAAAAGGAATCGAGTATGCCATTGGGGCGCTACCCAAATTGATCCCCCAGCATCCTGAACTCATTTACGTCATTCTGGGTGCGACCCATCCTCATGTTTTGCAAGATCGTGGAGAAGAGTATCGCCATCAACTGCAACATATGGCCGAAGATCTAGGCGTGTTGGATCACGTGATGTTCATCAACCGCTACGTTGATTTGGCGGAACTGTGCGAGTTCTTGATGGCCGCGGATATTTATGTCACGCCTTCGCTTGCAGAGCAACAGATCGCCTCAGGCACTTTGGCCTATGCGCTCGGCGCCGGCAAAGCGGTGGTCGCGACACCTTATGTTTATGCCAAGGAATTATTAGCCGAGGAACGTGGTCGCTTGGTGCCATTTCGTAATGCGGACGCGATCGCTCGCGAAGTCGGTTGGTTGCTCAGCAACGAACAAGAACAACAAGCGATTCGCAAACGAGCCTACCTGTATAGCCGCCAAGCGGTCTGGTCCGAGGTAGCGCAGCGCTACTTGGAGGTATTCGACGAGGTGATTCATCAACCGTCGGTCGCCACTCGGCGATACCATGCGTATCGCGCGGATGCCACGTCACCACTGCACGCGGTTCCCGAAGTGAATGTTGCGGCGCTGCACTCGATGACTGATGATGTGGGGATGTTACAACATGCGAGGTTCACCATTCCCGATCGCAACCACGGATATTGCACCGACGACAATGCGCGGGCGCTGGTCGTCGCGCTGCAATCGTATGAATTGACCCAAGACGACGCGATGCTGAAATTAGCGCGGACGTACCTGAGTTTCGTGCATCATGCGTTCAATCCAAATGCCGCTCGGTTTCGCAACTTCATGAGCTACGATCGCAGCTGGAAAGAGGAGATCGGTTCGGAAGATTCACACGCGCGAGCGTTATGGGGACTCGGGTCGGCCGTCTCGTTGGCGCGACACGACGGGTTCCGGGCGCTCGCGCTCGATTTGTTTGACCGAGCGGTCCATGTGACCGCCGATTTCACCTCGCCGCGAGCTTGGGCGTTCACGTTGGTCGGTCTGCATGCGTACCTCCGCCGCTATGGCGGCGATAGTGACGTCAAGCGGATTCGCGAGAGTCTGGGCAACCGCTTGTACGACCAATTCCTGGCCAATGCTCAAGACGATTGGCCGTGGCCCGAAGACACTTTGACCTATTCGTGTGGCAAAATTCCGCATGCGCTGCTGTTGGCCGGCCAATGGATGCAACATGGCGGAATGATCGACATCGGACTTCGTTCACTCGATTGGTTACTGAAAATTCAGACCAGCGAGGGCGGGCACCTTTCATTGATCGGTAACCAAGGCTGGTTTCCACGCGGCGGTGCGAAGGCACCGTTTGACCAGCAACCGATCGAAGCCCATGCACTGTTGGAAGCGTGCTTGGAAGCTCACTCGGTGACCCAGGATGACCGATGGTTTGTCGAGGCTCGACGTTGTTTTGATTGGTATCTCGGACGCAACGATTTAGGGATTCCCATCTACAACTACGAGACCGGTGGCTGCCGTGATGGTCTGCACGAAGAAGGTGTCAATGAAAATGAAGGTGCCGAATCGACGCTGGCTTGGTTGTTGTCGGTGCGGGCGATCCGAGCGGCAAAGTTAGTTGAGCAGATCGGGCAGAGCGAAACTTCAGCGGAGTTCGCAACCGATCAAGGATAGTCTCTTTTTTCATCGCCACCCCAACAATCCGTTTTTGGCCGCAGGGGTTTAGTCGTACCAATTTAGATTGCCCGCACCGTTTAATCCCGTACCTTTTCATATCGTGTGCAACCCGGCGGCGGATCGTCTGAAGAACCGGGGGGACGTTATGGTTTGTCGCAGGGATGACCATCATGGTTTGTCCCATTGGAATTGTGCACGCTCCGCGGACGGTGACTCGCTGCGGATATACTACGGGGGCAGCCGATACTTGCATGGCAGTACCCACCGCCATGCAAGTATTATTCGATTGGCTTAACGAACAAGTGACTTAACGAACAAGTGACTGACGAACAAGTGACTGACGAACAAGTGACTGACGAACAAGTGACTGACGAACCAGTGACTGACGAACCAGTGACTGACGAACCAGTGACTGACGAACCAGTGCGATCGGATTGGAAGAACGATCTGTTGTTGAACCATACATGCCAATGGCGATGGAATGAATTTATGGATGCAGTTCGTTTAGTAGTTTTTCCAACGACACCACGGCGACACCGGTCACCGAGTCGGACATGGCGTAGGGGATGAACAAACAATGATGGTGGGCGAGCGCGCCACAGGTATAGACGACATTGGGCACATAGCCTTCGCGTTCTTGTTCGTTTGGTGCAATCAGCGGTTCCTGCAAGGAGCCGATCACACGCAACGGATCATCGCGGTCCAACAACATCGCCCCAATGCAATACTTTCGCATCGGACCGACGCCATGGGTTAACAATAACCAACCTTCACTGGTTTCGATCGGTGATCCACAGTTTCCGATTTGCATAAACTCCCAAGGTTGTCGGGGGGCCCGTAGCATCTCGGCCGTTTCCCAGAACTGAATATTGTTGGAAAACATCAGGAACAGATTCTCGCCGTCGATTCGTGAACTCATGCAATAGTGTCCATTGACTCGCCGTGGAAATAATGCCATCCCTTTGTTCTGGACGACAGGGCCGTTGAGGGTATGAATTTTCAAATGGTGAAAGTCGCAAGTCTCCATCAATTGGGGTAAGACGTGAGTGCCGTTGTAGGCCGAGTAGGTTCCGAAATACCGCACACTGTGGTCGTCGTCGATGAACCGTACCAACCGCAAATCTTCGATGCCCATGCGGTCGTTGTCGCTCTGGGGAAAGACAACCAGCTCGGAAATATCCGCATCTTCATCGAGGCTAAGTTGATAGTTTTCGCGTGCCAGCCAGGTCATATTGTCGGCCGTTTCGCCGAGTAAATACAGGTCGGGATATTCGGCGTGGATATGTTCGATGGCGTGCTCAAGTTCGACCATCGTAAATGAATCGGGCAATCGATTCATGACTAAATCCATTACCGATTCATCTACGACCACTTCGCACAACTTGCGGCGAAACAACGCTTTCTCGTATCGACGATCGGGTGATAATCGCATCCGATGTTGATGGGCCGCGGGCGGATCGAATTGAATGTGATGGCGGGGACCGATCGTGCCCGTTCGAAACACGATCGATGACACATGCCCTTCTCCGGTCGCGCGCAAACTCATAATGAATCGTAACGATTCTTCGTCGACGCCGGATTGGTCGGGATGCAAAACGATCGAAGGATTGAATAGAGCTGCCGATGCAAAGGCGTACTCCATCGTGAAATAGGCGCCGATCAACCGTTGTCGCGATGGTGTGAACTGCGCGAGTTCGGGGACGAGTTGAAGCGCTTGGCGAAAGTGATCGGTCCATTCGGAAAGCATGTCTTTGTGCCGCGCAGCAAATTCGGCTTGTACTTGGCGGAGGATCACTTGTACGCCCTCATCGGAAAGCTCGCTAACCCGATGGCAAACGCTCCGCACACGGGCTTCCCCACCGGGAAAGAATGGCCGCGTCACGACCCAGCGATCATCGGCGGTGAACTTGACCGACAACCGTTGTACCAACGGACTGTCGCATGTATCAGAAACAGTTTCAGGAATCATGGATGATGACTTCGCCGAGGGGAGAGCAGTTGGGTGCAGAGGATTGGCTCGCCAATCGGTTCGCCTGCACCGCCATACGCAAGGCTTCGCGGCTATGGAGCTCGGTGAGGCGGCGTTGGTGAGATGGCTCGCTGATACGTTTGAGTTGATCTTCCATCAACGCTCGCACCAACTCGCCGTAGCGGTTCATTTTGTCGCTGTCCTGGCCCGTCGAGATACGAATACGGCGATCGACGGGGAATGCTTCATGTCGCCCGTGACAGACGCGTTGTTCGCCAAAGTATGATTCAAGGAGGTCGAGCGTCGCGTCGGGGAACAACGCGACAAGTTGTGCTTCGTCCGCATCGCTGACGATTGCATCGAGACTCAACCGCGTTGGAATCCAGCCATGCAGCGTGACGTCGCCGCGTTCAAAGACAATCCGAATCTCTTGTCGATCCATGCGGGCGGTTTGATGAAAGCCGTGATAAAAATTAACCAGGATCTCATCGCGATAACGGACACAGCACTGGACTTGATCTTCCTGCGCTCGCGGTTGCCGCAGGCATCGTTGGGCCGCTACAACTTCGCCGTTGCCGAGCCAGCTCGCGAACAGATCAAAGAAGTGCACTCCATGTTCGACAAAAATGCCGCCGCTTTTCTCGGGATCCCAAAACCAATGGTCCGTCGCGAGTTGTTCGTCGGAGGCGTAGTTCTCGAAGTAGCCATGTAGCGGTTTGCCGAGGATTTGGTTGGCGATCAGTTTGCCGACGCGGTCGGCCAGCGGATTGTAACGCTGGATCAGATTCGCCACCACAATCCGGTCGCTCGCCTTAGCAAACGCGATCATTTCATCGGCTTGAGCCAAGGAAAGCGCGAGGGGTTTTTCGCAAACGACATGCTTGTCGGCCGTTAGCGCTGCGATCGCATGGCGATGATGCAAGAATGGGGGCGAGGCGATGTAGACCAAGTCAACGTCGGGCCGCTGACAAAGCGAATCGACGCTGGGAGCGTCAATCAAACCAAAGTGTTTAGCGGCTCGCTCGGCGGCTGCTCGATTCGGATCGGAGACCGCGATTAAGTTCACATTCGGTATCTTCGCATATTGCTGCATGGCGTAGAATCCGAATCCACCACATCCGATCACACCGATTCCTAACTCGCCCATCGTTTCCTCGTTCCATGCTTGGGGTTACCGCTCGGAATTGTGATTCACTCGCCTGGGTCGCGCGGTGGGCCATTCGCGATCATCGCTCACTTCCAATTGCTCCAACACTTCGTTGGCATCCTCGTAGCTGTGATACGGACCGGGATCAATCAATTGCCCTCCTTGGGTGGCAGCAGCATCCTCGGCAGATTGCCCGGTGATCAGTTCAATCACTTCAAATCCATCTTCGACTTCGATAACGGCAAACGAATGCATGACAGATCCTTGATTGAAAATGCGACCACGTTCGACTCATCCCATGATGAAGCGGTGGTTGATGATTTGGTGGACATCGACGGGAAACCGCTCCACATCTTTTCTGCGGATCCAATCGCGATAGTATCGATCGAGCGATTGCAAAATGTCGCGTCGACTGACGATGCCAAGCAGGTTTTGATCCTGAACTACCGGAAGATGCCGATAGTGATGGCTCGTGAAGATCGAGGTGAGTGCAAAGAGGTCGGTTTCGGAGCCGACACAGACCGGATGCTTCTTCATGATCGTCTCGGCTCGCTGCGGCGGACTTGGGCTGCCGTAGAACAACTCGTTGCTCATGAATTCCAGACAATCACTTTCGGAAAGAAAGCCCAACAACCGTTGATGCTCGCCTTGCGAATCCACGACTGGAACGCTCGACAATTGATGTTTGAGTAGAAAGGTAACAATCTCGTCTAACTTCATCGCCGGACCAATCGTCTGGATATGCGAAGTCATGATTTCCGCGGCGTTGGGAGCGGGTTCGATATTCATGGCGTTCGCCTTTCATCCGGCGGGATGCAGTTCAAAATTCGACCAGCCTAAACGAGCAAAAACCGCGCCCAACGGATGACCACGCGGCACCGCTCCGAGATCACCAACGCGAACGCATCGCAGCGAGGATCGATTGGCGTTTTTGGAGAGCGTCGTGGAAGTGGTAGAGACGATCGTCGTTGCGGTACGCGATACCGCGTGATCAAGACCGCGTGATCAAGACCGCGTGATCAAGACTGATTGCGAAGTTTTGCCGTCAAAGGTTTTTTTTCTTTGTCACCGTGATCAAAACTTGTGAGACGAATCATGAATGATCTCCGCTGCGGTTGTGCCCAATAGCACACCCCAAAAGCGTCGACTCGGATCATTTCCACGCGGTATAGGCTTTGCTGTTTTTTGTTAGCGGCAAAGTGAGGCGATGAGATTCTTAAACTCGCTGAGATTTTCAGGCTAGCATTGTGTAGCGAAGGGGGGTGATGAAAGCGATCGACTTTGCAACCGAGCGTGACGAAATGGTGAAACGCCAGATCGAGGCTCAAACGGTCTGCGTGGTTTCTTCTACAATCAGCAAGCATGCGTTCCAAAGATCCAAACATCAAATCGACCACCGCTCGTCCTAGACGTGATTCCGGTAGGGCTTCACCCCATCCCGCCACTGCACCTCGTTTTGAGTACGGGTGGCAATGGTTGGCGATATTGTTTCTGGGCGTCTTCGCGTTTCAGCCATTCTCGGCGGATGATTTTTGGTGGCAACTCAGCCGTGGGCGTGAGGTTGTCGGCGGATCGATCACGCCGAGTCGTTCGCTGCTGACACTCGAAACCTTGGCCGAAGCGGACTGGCTTGGCGGATTGCCGGCTTTTTCCGTCTTTCAACTTCTGGGCGGAAACGGGTTGATGTTGTGCCGGGTGCTGTTGGTCGGCGGAGGCTTAGCGTGGTTGCTCGCTCCGCCGCGGTCGGGCGGGATGGTTCATCCGTGGGTTTGGTTCGTCGTGACGCTCGCGATGCTCACGCTGGCGGAGCGTTTTGACATGCTGCCCCCCATGTTCGACTGTTTGGCGATTCTGGTACTGGTGGGATTGATGCACCGAAAACCGGGGGAGCCTACCGGCGCGGTTCCCTGGCCCAGCAAGGGACGCAAGCATGCCGCATCGATGGTGACCGCCGCGGGGTTGTTCGTCGTTTGGAGTAATCTCTCGCCGGCGATTTTGGCAGGCTTGGTCGGATGGTTGGCGTTTACGTTCGCGGCCTCTTTGAGCGGGGATCCAGGCCGTCGTGCAAACTGGGGTTTGGCAATCTTGATGCTGGCTGGCGGCTGCATCAACCCTCGCGGCGTGTTCGCTTGGTCAGATTCATTTTCGGCGATCGTGCCGGCATGGCGAAACCATCCTTCATTGCTGGCCGGTACGCCATGGCGACCGCTGTTTGAAGGGCTGCCGAATCAGGCGGCGATTTTATTTTTGGTGCTCACCGCGATTTGGGTTGCCACTGCAACGTTGAATCGACAGCGAATCCCTCGAGGGCTGTTTTGTTTCGCATGGATGCAGTGGTTGGCATGGTCGTCGCTTTCGAATGTCCCTCTGGCAACGACATGGCTGGCTGCCGATATTTTATTTACCTGGCATCGCCGCGGCGCGTGGACGATTTCCACTTTGGGCTGGTCGCGATCACGACGGATCGGCTTGCTCGTAGCGCCGCTGGTGATCGCGGTGGCACCACCGCTCAGTGGATTGCTTGGGACACTGGGATGGGGGATCGATGTAGGGCTCGACAATCGGATGTTGCGAATCGCCTTGGAACCGACTCGTCCCTATGGAACGGCGTTTGCCGATGACACGCGGAGTGGTGGGATGTTGGCATGGGAAATCCCCCAGCTTCGCGAACCCTCCGCGGCAAGCGACTCGCCCCCGCTGCAACTGCAGGATGTCGCGCTGCGAGCGGTGATCACGGGCCGTTTTGCCGAGCACCGCCGCGTGATCGACGACCTGCGCCAGCAGCGGCTGATGAGTTATTGGTTGACGGACGGTTCTCGAGGTGGATATTGGCTGGCGCTGGAACGTCGCAAGACGACGTTGTTGGTTGTCTCGAGTCGTGACAGCGAGTTGATTTACGGATTGGAACCGTCGATTTGGAAGCCGCTCTCACTTGATTCACCGGTGATCCCCTATGCTGCCGCTGGTGATGAGCACTACGCTCGTCAGATGGTCGAGACGCTCACTCACCGTGAGATCGTCGAGTTTCAAAATTGGCAATATTCATTTCCAAATTCGACCGGATCGCTTTTCGATCGCGATCGCTGGGGGGCCATCTCCGTGATCGTCAACGCCGATCAAGCGTACCGCCAAGCGGAGGTCTTTCGTGCCATGGGACTGCGATATGCCGCCCTGCGCGTGTTATGGGTCGGACGCGAGGCGTTCCCCGAGTCGGTGCCGTTGGCCTGCGCGATGACTCGCTGTCAAACCGAATTGGCGGAGGCTGAAATTGCCGCTACGGGCCGCCCCAGTTGGTTTCGTTACTTTGCCGCAACGGAAGCCCTCGCAAGGGATGCTTGCTCACCGTCACTCGAAGTGAAATTGGAAGTGCAGAACAAATCGATCGTTCCCGGTTGGGTTGCCCCCCAAAAAACAGAGCGGAACGACACGCTTCGTAACCGCGTGGCTGCGTACTTGCAACAGGGACCGCAGGCGTTGATGGTGTTGACGGACTTTCAAACGTCGCGCGGCATCGAGCACGCCCAACTCATGTATGCTGGACTATGCGGAGCGATTGAGCTGGGGAACCCTGCGATGGCCGAACGCTACCTAACATGGTTTACCGACAACCCGCCCACCGGCGTGTTACAACGATTAGTCGAAATGCGTTTTCGCGAACTGCACCCTCAGCCGACTTCGGATGACGAGTCGTGAACTTAGAGCATTGGAGGAACTTTCGTTTGAAACCGTTCAACCTCACCGCTGCGATTAACCTCACCGCTGCGATTAGTTGTCTTGGCACATTCGCTTGCGTCTTGTTGCTGGTACTGGTGATGCAAGTCCATTCCCCACGGCCGGTCAGCCGATTGGAAACGGACGAGCCTCGGATCAACGTTCAAACATGCGCCGAATGCCACAGTGGGATTGTCTCGGATTTCGCCACCGCACCCCATTCCAATACTCTACGACCCGGAAGCGATCCGGCGATGATGTCGGTGTTCGCGGGGCAATCCGTTGTGATCGACGACCGCCGCTTCTCTTTCTCTCAGGAACAAAACGAACTGTGGTTCGAGAGTGATGACTTGGATTATCGACGGCGGGTCGATTGGGTGTTCGGTTCGGGGCGGCACGCATTGACGCCGGTTTCACTCGATCCAAAGGGAATGACGCAGCTTTACGTTTCATCGTTCGCAGACGGAAAATTGCGTAACACGCCCGGCACGCCGGCGGTGCTCTCGACTCCACTGCGGCTGGGAAATCACGAGACCGTTGTGGACACGCGACGTTGTTTCGGATGCCATGCCAGTCGGTTGTGCAGCGAGGGAGTTTCGCGTGCGGCGGAAAGTGATTGCGAGCGGATGGAAACGCCGCCGCGGCCGCAAACCAGCGATCGTTTCAATCACGATACGGAGATCGAAATCGAGGGGCCGGTGACCGCCGACGCGATTCTAAATTTCAATACAAGCACCGATTGCATGGTCGCCAATTTGGACTGCAGCCGGTGTCATTTTGGGGCCGCAGCTCATGCCGAATCCGAGGGTAAGCTGCCAACGGTTCAGGGGTGGAGCGATTTGACGCCGCTGGAATCCATCAATCGTTGCGGCGAATGTCATCGTCGATCCGATGAGATGAAGCCCTATGAAATCTCGGTCGATCAAACGCATCTGATTCGATTCGCACCTGTCGGGCTTTCCATGAGTCGCTGTTTCCAGGTCGCCAATGCTGCCGAGAATGCGGGGCGGTATCCGCGATTGGACTGTATCACGTGTCATGATCCGCATCTGCCGTCACGGACCGATCCAGAGTTTTTCGAAGCGATTTGCCGCGATTGCCATACCTCACCGACCCCTCCGCAAAACGCCAAAGCGGATCCACACTCCGGTGTTGTCACTTGTTCGCAGCAACCGATCGATTCCGCATGCCTGTCTTGCCACATGCCCCCATCCGACTTCGCCCCCGGGCTCCGATTCACGGATCATTGGATCCGCTGAGGCGAAGGTTCTAGCGTTCCCCTTCATTTTGACTGGTCCAATGCGTGAGGCATTGGGACCATGCGGACGCCGCGAGCAACGGGTTGAATGCGCGCGATCGTATGGCTCACTCAAAAGGTAGCTGAGCAGGGCGTAGAAGCGTCGTCCGTTGACCCCCGGCCGGGCTGTTTACATAACCTTCTCGCGGCGGTTACCCGCAATTTGGGGAGATGGAACCTAAGGTTTTCTTGTCCACTATGACCCCCTTGCGTAAAATAAAATCACACTAAATGCGGATAGCGGCGTCCATTCCTGACTACAGGGGTGTCGCCGCTCCCTGCGACAGCGGTGTCTTTTCATCTTTTCGTTTTCTAAATTGAGAGGGGTTTATTGTGAATAACCACAAAAGGCTTGGGTTCACGCTCGTCGAATTACTGGTCGTGATCGCGATCATCGGCGTTTTGGTAGGCTTGCTATTGCCTGCCGTACAATCTGCCCGTGAAGCAGCTCGGCGGATGCAGTGTTCCAATAACCTCAAGCAGATTGGGCTTGCGCTGCACAATTACCATGACACCTTTGGCACCCTGCCTTTAGGGGCGCATTGGAAGACCGAGCCGAGTGGTTCTGCCGCCGATACTCCGGCACCTGAGAGTGCACGTGACGCAGGTTGGGGGGCAACTTGGTTAGTGATGATTTTGCCGTTCATGGAACAGCAAAACCTTGCCGACCAATATGACTCGCGGTTGCCCGCTCGACACCCCGATAATTTCGACGTCGTCGCGGCCGAGATGGGCATCTATCGCTGCCCATCGCACCCGATACCCTCGAACCGTCTAACACAGGACTACGACGGATTTTCAAAGGCAAACTATGCCGGTAACAGCGGTGCCGGCCGTTTGCTTCGTCGTGCGGATGCTACCAACAGCGCCCTGGCGGGAATCTTTCATGTGCTTGATCGACGCGCCGCAGGTTTTCGCGACGTGCTCGATGGGACTTCCAATGTGGCGATGACCAGCGAAGTCATGGCGTCGAACAGCACCGGCGACGATCGCGGTGCCTGGGCTTGGGCAACCGGGCCACTGTATTCGGGCGGAACGGGAAGCAACTGTAGCGGAACGGGGTTCCACACCCCTAATTCCAAAACCCGTCTGGATTGCAGTCATTACTCGTCGAACGACCAAACCAATGTCAACTTCGGATGGCGTAGCAATGCAGATTCACTCGACGCCGGAGTTGCGGCTCGAAGCTTTCATCCAGGCGGTGTGTTGATGGGATTGGTAGACGGAAGTGTCCGTTTCATGACGGAATCCGTCGATTCAACCACCTACATGAACCTGCTCGCCCGAAGCGATGGTAACCCGATCCAATTGGACTGAGCAATTGCTCCGTTCCCATTTGTCTAACTCGCAGCAAGCTGATTCCTCCTTCACCATTTTTTCAAGAGGTATTCCAGTGACACGATTGTCAACCATGGCTTTGTGTAGCCTACTTTTACTGGCGATTCCTGCCTGTCAATCGTCGGGTGAATACGTGGAACCTCCTTCCAATTCGGAAATGGTTTCCGAGACCAAGCAGTTGGTGAATCAGTTTGTTGCAGAGGCGGAAAAAAATCTGCAGACGGTCAAAGCTAATGCGGCAGGCTTAGCCGAATCGGTCGAAGCGATCGAAGACCCTGCACTCGATTCGATCAAGGTAGCCGCTCGGAATTTGGCAAACCAAGCGTCCAGCGGGGCCAGCGAATCGGAAATCAAAACAACCCTTGCGGAGCTGAAGCAAAAAGCGGCAGCATTGTAAACTGGATGAGACTGCACGCCCCGCTGATTTCAGCGAGGGCTGGAACTCTATAGCCAAGCAGTCAAGCAAAGCTCGAGTTGGCCACATTAAAAAGTAGGCCAACTCCGGTGGAGCGAGTTGTGGTTTCGTTGTTGTGGGAACGGCGCGAGCTCTGCGTGAGTTGCCTATGAAAACGCGGGGCAAGGGAAGTCATTGTTTTTCAACCTCCCACCTAGTGTGGGATGGTTGCGTGACGGTTCATTCGAGGGGCCGTAATGGTTTATCCAGCCAGTGCCGATCCTTTTCTTTAAGACATCATCGGGTGTTAATCGGCGGGCTCGGGCTATGCGGGCCGAGCCTTCCATGCCGGCTCGCTTTCGAGGAACTCAAGCGTGATCGGTAGGATGTCAATTACTTCTAAGTAGCGATTGAGCCCCACCAATCGAGATACCGCAGTAGCCCGGCTTCGCCCCTGGGTTCCGATTCGTGGATCACTGGATCGGTTGAGACGAATGCGCGAGCGATCCACTTCTTTTGAACGAGCGTGCGGGGTCATCACGAGCCTGCGGAGGCGGTGAGCAAACGGTTGTTTCGCGAGATCGTAGCGGCGGTTGGCGGCCACACAAAAGGTAGCCGGTTCGGGTGTTGGAGCATCGTTTGCGGAGCGTTGACTGAGCGATGGATCGGGTTTTTCACGCCGCGGTTACCCGCAATTTGGAGAGATAGATGCCCAGACTTTCTTGTCGGTTATGACGAGTCTACGTAGAGTTAAAGCACACTAATGGCATATAGAGGCGGTGATTATTCTCTTAGAGGGTGTTGTCACTCCCTGCTGCAGCGGTGTCTTATCATCTTTTCGTTTCCGTATTGAGAGGGATTTATTGTGATTAACCACAAGACGCGTGGGTTTACGCTCGTCGAATTACTGGTCGTGATCGCGATCATCGGCGTTTTGGTGGGCTTGTTATTGCCCGCCGTTCAATCTGCTCGCGAAGCAGCCCGACGGATGCAGTGTTCAAACAATCTGAAGCAGATTGGGCTCGCGCTGCACAATTACCACAGTGCACACAACGCCATTCCGGCGCTGCGTGACCGTCACGATAATGTTGCTCCCGGCATTGATAACTGGAATACCCAGAACTTCAGTTGGTCGTCTCGAATTTTGCCGTTCATTGAGCAGGCAGCGCTTTACGAGCGGATCGACTATTCGTTGCATACGTGGTGGAGCAGCTCGCGACGTCCCAATCAAGTTTATGACGTCGTGAATCCGACGGTGCTCGCTGCGTTTCGTTGCCCGAGCGAGCCAGGCACCGGATCGATCATCTGGACCGATTCGACGTCGGTTAAACACTCAGGCTCTCCTTCGCACGCCGACTATGCGCCGACGAACTATTTTGCCTCCACCGGACCGGACAGCATTTTGCGTTGGAACACCGAAGGGGTTGGCTTTTTTGATTCGATCCGCTCCGATTCAGCGAGCACGGGCACGAAGGCCCGCTTTCGTAAGTTCCGAGACATACTCGATGGACTGTCCAACACCGTGGCGGTATCTGAAGGTATCATCGGGCAGCCTCGGTTGAATATCAATTCGACCATGCGAACCAACCTCGGCTATGACCAACAGACGACCGGCGCGGCCGGGGATCTGAATGCAACGAGCAGCGACAATGGTTGTCCGGCGACGGGAAGTGCGGATACGAATTCAGGACGTGCACGTGGGCTGACTTGGTTGCGAGGCTATTCGCCTAACGAAGTGGCTTTCAATACGCTGATGACTCCCAATTCAAAACTGTGGGATTGTGGCGCCAATAGTGATCGCAACATGTACGCGGCACGGTCGTTACACGCCGGTGGAGTGCAGGTGGCGATGGGGGACGGTTCGGTCAAGTTTGTGTCCGATTCGGTTAACTTTCTGTTGTGGCGTGCAGTCGGTGGTATCGGTGACCGCGTGGTCGCTAATATGGATGAGCTCTAAAATTGATGTCGCGCTAAGCGACACGTGTCACCCGCGAACCTCGTCCGCGGGTTTCGCAGGTTCGATCCGCTCGCCGTAATCACTCGGTTGTGGCGGCGGACTTCGATCCTCCACTTTTCACGAACTTCCAACTCCATTTCGACAACCAAATGAATATCTCCGCATTGTGTAAAACGGCTGCGTTTTTCTTGTTCGCTGGATGCCTCTGCTTGCCATTGGCCGGTTGTGGTTCCAGTACCGATCCCGTCGGTGTTGAGGATGGCGGTCTCCAAGAAGACGAAGCCTTCAAAGAATCCGAAGAATACACCTCGGGCGAGCAAGGAATCTAACACACGCGTTTGAGTGTGTAGGTGCACGGCTTTTGCTTGGCAACTCCGCCGCTTTCTCGCTAGCGAATCCCTTGTGATTCGCTAGCGATGCCCATGGCCCTCCAAGCATCAGAGATGCGGTTTTGCTTTCGTTAGTGGAACACTCCCGGCTAGGGAGGCTCCTCCAGCCCAAAGCGTGGTTGATGGAAGGATGCACTTGATATCGAGTCTGGGATCTTCATGATCTTCGGTATCAAGGGGGTTGTCCCGGTGTGTTGTCCCGCTTCAGCGGAACGAATCGGGTGGGGTTGAGTGACTCCGAATGTGTCATCCGTCCCCGAGTCTCCCCTGGTTGCCTGGAATCGTGGTTGCCCGGAATCGTGGTTGTTATCGGGCGAAGTCGGCATTTTAAGGCCGACAGTGACGGTTCGATTCTACGGAACTCAAAAACGCATAAATCTCTCTGCTGCCGATGTTGCGAGACCTTGTGGGTGTCCGCATGCGTCCGCTCTTGCCACTCCCGATCAAAATCGCAGCCTTATCCGGGGGCCGTTCGTACCGAAGTGTCGATGGTGACGCATGTCATTCTTTGACCCGATGGGAAACTTCACAGCGGGCGAATCAGGCTGCCGAGACGAGCGGGACACTTTGGGACGCGAGAGGCTACAAGACGATTGAAAGTCCTCTATATTATCGGAGGTTGGCTGTATTTCGAGGGTTCGTTTTACACCTTTGAAAAGCGGAATATCGGGAGACAGCAGCCAAGGTCCCGCGTGTCTTCCAACCGTTCACATGCGCGTTCTTGCTAAGCAATGCGAATCGTTGGCTAAAATCGGAACACAACATCCTTGTCACGACACCCCCGTGCGAACCCAAGCCATGAATTTTCGTAGAGTGCCACGAACATTGTCGTACTTCCTTCGCCTGCGATTCGTGGGGGTGTTGATTGCGACGATCATCATCGGCGTGTCGGGGCTGGATAAGGAAATTCAAGCCGACGAGTCCCTTGCCAACCAAATTTGGGTAGTCAGTACGCGTGACGCTTCGAGTTGTGCACCCTCGGTTAGCCAGGCCAGCCGGATCAAATTCTGGTCATGCCACCAACGTAGCCGTTGGCAACCATCCACCGCGAACCACTTTTTTGATTGCGTCAATGGCGATCTCGCCGCCGATCCGATGCCGTTGTGCATCTATGTACATGAAAATCGGGTGAGTGCGGAGGAAGCGTGGGGGCGAGCGCGGTCGATTTATTGTCAACTGCAGCAGGCATCACAATCAACGAACGATCGTTTTCGTTTGGTGGTGATCTCTTGGCCGAGCGATCGGATTGGAGTTCGCCCGCGGCCTGATGCACAGATCAAGGCGCAACGTAGCGAGATGCATGGTTATTATTTGGCTTGGTTGTTGGATCAGATCGATGCGCGAGTTCCCGTCCGCATGTTTGGTCACAGCTACGGACCCCGCATGATCACCTCAGCGTTGCATTTGTGGGGAGGTGGCACGATTGCGGGGTATCGTCTACCGCTGTCTCCTTCCTCGGTTCGGCCTTCGGTGAGGGTCGCTTTGTTGGCCTCGGCGTTGGACGCGAATTGGTTGTTGCCCCATCAACATCACGGCCGCGCGTTGACGCAGGTCGAGCACATGATGATTGCGTACAATCCCCGTGACTCGGTGCTTCATTGGTATCCACGACTGTACGGCCGCGGTGGGCCGCCCGCGTTGGGCTACGTCGGTATGTCAACGTCCTCGCTGGGAGCGGACGGATATAAGGTGCAACAGATCAACTTCAGTGGAAATGTTGGCAAAACACACAGCTGGGATGCCTACGCCGGCAACCCAGCGGTGATGTCACAACTGGCCTCCTATCTGTTGGCAAAACCCAATATCGGTTCGCCATACTCGATCACCTCGATTAACGCGGAATAGCTCACGAAGGATTCAAACGATGTCGCAGGAACGGACGGTGGACGTGATCTCCGATGTGATCTGTCCGTGGTGCTATATTGGCAAGCGGCGGCTTGAGCAGGCGATTGCCACGTTTGATCGACCGCAGGATGTGCGCGTGCGTTGGCATCCGTTCGAGCTCAATCCGGCGATGCCGAAGGAAGGGATTCTTCGCAAGCAATACCGCACCCAAAAATTTGGCAGCTGGGAACGGTCGCTTGAACTGGATGCAAAGCTCAGCGAA
This sequence comes from Novipirellula galeiformis, assembly GCF_007860095.1. Taxonomy (NCBI): domain Bacteria; kingdom Pseudomonadati; phylum Planctomycetota; class Planctomycetia; order Pirellulales; family Pirellulaceae; genus Novipirellula; species Novipirellula galeiformis. Next base: position 684,222 of record NZ_SJPT01000004.1, read on the forward strand.
GTCGGTGAAGCCGAAGGAATCCATTTCGCCTTCGGAAAAATGGAGCGCACGCCCAACACCGTCGACGCCCATCGACTGATTTGGCTCGCCGATCAACATGCGTGTCAGGATGCGGTGGTAGAGGCATTGTTCCAAGCTTACTTCACCGACGCGTTGGACATCAGCGATCGCCCGACCGTGATTGACGTGGTGGCCGGAGCTGGCTTGGACCGCAACGCCGCTGAGACTTTGCTAAGCGGCGACCAAGCCATGGATGTGATCGTCAGTGCCAAGGAACGGTCTCAGCGATACGGAGTCGAGGGCGTTCCCTTTTTTATCATCGACCAGAAGATTACGTTGTCCGGCGCCCAACCCGCGGAGACGTTCCTGGAGGCCTTATGTCAGACGAATCATCGTGAGTAGTACCGAAATGGAGAGTGGAAATGCATGGCACTAACGTAAAGCATGCTTGGCACGTAAAGCAAAACGAAGTGCAAATATGCAGAGTGATCTATGAGTGATGCTGAGCGACAGCTCTACGCCTTGGCTCTGGCCGCGAATCAACACGCCTGTGAGCATCACGGTCAAACGATCTCGACGAAGGTTGCCAATGCGATCGACCGTGTGGGGGAAATTCTTGATCGCGAACGATCGCTCGGGCATTCTGAATTCATCGAATCAATGACGGTGTGCTACGGCGCATGGTGGGGGGAGTATGTGCGAGAGCATTTTGGGGGCCGATGGATCGGACTCAGTGAACCCACGGCGCCGCGGGTTCGCTTGGGCGGCTCGGTTTATAGCCCAATGGATGCCGTGCGACGACGATTGCTCGACGATTCCGCGCCCACACTGCGTGCTCTTGCCGATCGTTTGCGTTCGGCGAGGGAGTCGACAACGGCGGAAACGATTGCCGTCAATCAACTCGCTTGGGATACGAAAGCAAATGACCCGCGTTTCACGCTGTCGGGCGGGTTACCCGGTAGTCGTGAGGAGGCCTTGGCCGCGATCGATCCATGGTTGGCGGGCGAAGGTACGCTTGAAGGGTTGCGATTGCTCTGTTTGGCGGCCGGTGGCGGCACTCATGGACCCTTGCACGCATTGGCCGGCGCTCGGGTGACGGTCGTCGACTTGAGTCCAAAGCAACTTGAACACGATCGCATGATGGCCGACGAAATGGGGTTGTCGATTGAGCGGATCGTGACCTCGATGGACAACCTCTCGATGTTGTCGGATGATTCCTTTGACGCCGTGATCCATCCCGTCAGCCTTTGTTACGTGCCAGAGGTGGCGCCGGTCTACCACGAGATCTCACGAGTCTTAAGACCCGGTGGGCTTTACATCTCACAACAAAAACAACCGAGTTCGCTGCAAGCATCCGTCTCACCCGTCGCCTCGAGATATGTAATCGAGCATCCGGCCGAGGAAGGCTACGCGTTACCTGCGTTAGCTCAAGAAACAACGCTTCGTGAAAGCGGGACGCAGGAGTTTTTGCATCCCCTGGGCACGTTGTTGGGATCATTGTGCGCTAGCGGATTTGTGATCGAGGAGATCGTCGAGCCGCCGCGTGGTGATGTCTGGGCACCATCGGGTAACCCTCAACATCGCGCCACTTACTTACCGCCTTACCTCAAGATTAAAGCCCGCCGACGCTAATCCGTCGGACGTGAATCAGCCGGCCGCTAATCAATCGGATTTCGGCGGTACCGGAATGGCACGCTTTTGACAATCGCGATGACCAGGCTCGAGAAACGATCGTCGTTCTTCTCCGCTGATTCAACGCAATCGCGGACGACGCATTCATCGCTGCCACGTAGACCTCGACCGAGGGCATAAATCAGCAGGTTTTGAGTCAACGTTTTTCGGAAGGCCTCCTTTTCGCTTAGTAGCACATCCTTGAGTCCCAGCGGTCCCGAAAACGATTGTCCACCGACCCGCTCGCCCGAGGCGTCGATCGGCAGCCCGTTGTCTTTCTCACGCCATCGGCCGATGGCGTCGTAGTTCTCTAACGCAAAGCCGAGAGGATCCATTTTAGCGTGACAGCTCGCGCATCCCGGCTCGCTGCGATGCAGTTCCAACAGCTCACGTAGGGTCTTGGATTCTCCGTCGTTGGCGATCTCTTCCAATGGAGGTACGTTTGGCGGCGGTGGCGGCGGAGGTGTGCCCAACAGCCGACCGGCGATGAAGTTGCCACGGCGAGGAACGTTTGTGCGTCCTGGGTCAGCAAGCAGCATGGTGAGCGCCGCGGAGGTCACCACGCCGCCTCGGCGACGATCCTTCAGTTGGACACGCTGAAACGATCGATCGAAGTCGCCATCGATTCCATAGTGACCGGCTAACGTTTCATTTAAGTAGGTGTAATCGGCATCGATCAAATCGGTGATCGGGCCATCCTGCTGCACCAATTCAGTGAGAAACAATCGCATCTCCTCGATCATCGCCGTGCGCAGCGGTTCGTCGAATTCGGGGAACCGCTCTCGATCTGGTTGGTGCGTTTTCGCATCACGCAAGGAAAGCCATTGCCCAAAGAAGTTCTCCGCCAAGGCAACGCTGCGCGGGTCGCCGAGCATGCGGCGAACTTGCGACTCGAGGGTCTCGAGGTTGGATAGCTTGCCCTCGGATGCTAGCCGTAGCAGCGTGTCATCCGGTGCCCGCGACCATAGAAAGTAGCTCAGCCGGGTTGCCAGCTCGTAGTCGTCCACGGGATAGGGCTCGGTGGTATCCGCTTTGCTCTGTTCCAAACGCAACAGGAACTGTGGCGAAATCAGAATCGCGGACAGCAGATGACCGGTTGCCTCTTCGTGCGTCTGCTGTTTTTGACGTGCTTTGTCGTACAGCTTCATCAGTTGGTCGATGTAAGATGGATCCACGGGCCGCCGGAATGCACGCGTGGCAAAACGCACCAGGGTTAACTGTGCTTGCGTTCGCTCGTCGTCGGTGCCCGAGGGTTGCTTTCCAAATGCTTGTTCATAGAGCTCGGGACGGGCCGTTTTCTGGTTGATCAATTCGGACACAATCGTTTTCGCGGCCCGATAGTATTGCTGCATCTGCGTTGGTGACAGACTGAGCACCTCTCCCAAGTGGTCAAATCCATAGGCACTCGCGTCGGGCGCAAAGTCTTCGGCTAGCCCCAACTTCAAGCCCGTCAAATCTTCGATCGTCAAATCGTACTCGACCCGGTTGAGGCGACGAACGTTCGGGTAGCCTGGGTCCGCCGGTTCGCTGCAGTCGAGATCGTTGAGCGTTTGACGGATGAACTCGATCAGGTTGCGGCGCTGTTCATCCGACGGTTGACGTTCGTCCTCGGGTGGCATTTCGCCTCGTTCGATGACCGTGAGCGCCACTTCCCAAGTCCTCCGATGCTCTAAGATCCGTCGGATGTCATGATATTGGGCGAGATTCACATTGCCGCTGGATTCGTCAGTGTTGTGGCATCGGACACAATACTGCCTGACGATGCGATGAATCTGGCGATCCCAGGACAATGGATCCTTGTCCCGTCCGGGCTGGGCGATGGCGGGAGAGCTGAAACCCATGACCACAAGGAGCAAAGCGATCAGAAAATCGACGCGATTTCTCATGAGGTCAAATCGTCCAAGCCGCCGTTGCTGTTGCCGAAGGACTCTCGACTCAATCCCATTCGCGACAGCATTTCGACGTACAGGTTGCACAAGGGAGTGCGGTCGGCGTAGACACGATGCTGTCCCCCGCGGATCGTTCCGCCTCCGCCGCCGGCAAGCAGCAATGGCAAGTCATCGTTGTTGTGTTTGTTTCCGTCACTGATCCCGCTGCCGTAGCAGAGCATCACGTTGTCCAACAGCGAGCCATCACCTTCCTTGATTTCCGACATCCGCTGAATCATGCGGGAAAAGAGCTCGATGTGATGCCGGTTGATGTTGGTCAACTGCTGAAGATTTTCCGGTTTCTTTTGGTGGTGAGATGTCGAGTGATGGGAGCCTTTCGCATCGATCTCGGGATAGGAGCGACCTGACTTTTCGTGCGAGAAGATGAAGCTGGCCACGCGTGTCGTGTCAGTTTGAAACGCGATCGTCATGATGTCGAGCATCAAATTTACGTGGTCGGCGTAGACCGACGGGATCCCTTTCCCTGCGGGAATGATCAGCTTCGCAATCTCGGGATCGTCGTCTTGCAAGTGACGATCATTCGTAAACGAGTCTTGATGATGCGAATGGCTATCTCGATTGGCAACGGCGATCCGTTTTTCGATGCCTCGAAGTCCGTCCAGGTAGGCTTCTAATTTACGTCGGTCATTGAACCCCAATTGTCGCTGCAGCGATTTCGCCTCCTCGCTTACCAGATCCAATACACTCGCTTCGATCGAATCGTCTACAGGAGCGGATTCCTTTTCCGCAGCGTTCCAATTCGGCCGCTTGGGAGCTTTTCCTTGAAACAGCCGATCGTAGAGTTGCTTGGGATTGAGTTCGAGCGCGGCGGGCGTTTGTTTGTCTCGCCATGAAATGTGAGACATGTACGTTCCACTGTATCCATGGTCCCCGCGGTGGCCGGGATCGATCCCGAGGGCAAGGGAATCGATCGGAGTCTGATAGCCGATCTTTCGCGCGACGATTTGGTCGACCGATGCGCCTCCGACTTCGGGTTCTTCGGAGTGCTTACACTTCTTGCCGACGAGATAGCCGCCACCGGCCGGTTCGTGCGCCGCGGATTTGCCATCGCAGTGTTCGGCGGCCATGCCGGTGAGCACGGAAACGTGCTGCTTGATCGGTTCCAGGGGCTTGAGAATCGGTGAGAGTTCGCCCAGTGGCCCGGCGTCGCCGACTCTCCAATCATCCATATTCACGCCATTGGGCACATAGAAGAATGCCAAACGCAGCGGCGGACCCTGACTCGATGCGGCGCTCGCATGTCGGTTGCTCATTGCTTCGAGCCAAGGCAAGGCGATCGCGACGCCCGTACCGCGCAGAAGGGTCCGTCGCGAGAGTTTGAGGGAGCGAGTCATTAAAACAAGCCAGGAAGGTGGGAGGGGAGGGTGGGGAACTCGAGCCAGCTAAACAGCCCATTTTACGTTCGAGTTGTCTAGCTGTTCAACAATATACACATCAAAATGGCCCTGCCAGAGCGATTTCCGCGTATTGAGGGATATCAAGCAGCATTACAGGAATCACAGTCACCTTTCGGCATGGAGGGCATTCGATTGCGGATCTATTCTTTGACAAGGTCGGCCAAATAGATGGCAGTGATCGGTTGCCCATCCTCGTCTTTTTCGTGGCTGGAGTACCAAGACAACAAACCGCGCTGAGCGTCGATGTCAACGAAACCTGGATAGGAATTGTCTCCGCCGCTGGGCAGTTCCGCGATCGGTTTGAGTTTATCCTCGATCAACCAGTAGAGCGCAGTCTTTGGCCCTGCGTCGGTGTTCTTTCGTCCGCCGACCAACCAATCGTCTCCCCATTTTGCCAACAAAGGACCGCCAAGGTAGAGCGGAAGTTCTTGGCGATCCCAGGTCCGATACGGTGGCCGTGAACGCGCCAATTGGGCGGTCGAGCCGCGCTCGCGACTCAGCGCCAACAAGGTTTTGTCGGGCAGCATCTCAAAGGCCGTTTCATTTCCATTTTGCGTCTGAAACAGGGATCGGAAACGCCAGTTGTGTCCATCGGCGCTCTCTAGCAGCGCTCCCTCAAGCAGCGACGCACCTCCTGCACCCGATTCGGCTTCGGAATAGTCTCGCTTGCGCCGCCCGCACAGGTAGGCTGTCTCTCCGTCGGTGACCGCGCGCCAAATGTAATGACCATAGGTGCCTTCCATTTGCTGCGGAGTGCTCCACGTTTGCCCATCGTGGGTCCAAACGGCAAAGCCAAGATGCTTGTTGATGTCGTAGCCTTCGCGAGCCAATTCGCCTTCGCCGCTGTACCAGGTGCCAGTGTAAATGAACAATTTTCCCTTGAAGGCCAAAAAGTGGGGATCACGCGTGTCCCTTAGCGGAACGGAGAATCGATGCACGGTGTCCCATGTCTTCGCATCGTCGCTGCTCAGAACGATGATCGAGGATGTTGAAAACACCATGTGCCCGTCCGGACAACTACGAAAGGTGAGCCAGTATTTCCCCTTCCACCGGATCAGATCGGTAAACGCATTGTGTTCGCCGTTGTCGAACACGCGGCGAACATTCTGCACGCGAACGGTAGGCAAAGGGTCGTTCGCACGGGCGTTCTCGGCGGGAGGTGCGAGCCACATCGTGGCCAGCGAAACAAGTGCCACGATGCAGTGTCGTTGGTGAATCCAGCACATGGAACGGAACCCCTTTTCGATCTCGAGTACGGTGCGATTGGATTATCCAATCGCTGTGATGACCTCGACGACGACCTAGCCGGACCGTGGTCGGTCAAACAGTTTAACAGGTGCAGCATTGTCTCGTGCGGGTGATCAATCGAAACCGAGGAATCCGCCCTCAAGGCAGAACGACCGAGCGTTTGGGGGAAGGTGTGATTTTCGCAGTGGTCCATACCAACGCTTTCATGACGGCTTCGCAGTCGCGATGGTAAGATGGCTGTCGTACCCATGACGGTCTACTGATTCACTTTGGCCTTTGGAATCATCGCGATGAATACGTTTCTTCTATTGCAGGTTCGCAATGCCGATGATCCCATGCGGGGTCAGGAAGTCGATTGCTTTGCGCGCGCGCTCGACTGTGATGCACAACAGATTCGCGTGTTTGATTTGCTGTCGGGCGTGCCGACGGTTGAGCAACTCGACCAAGTTGACTTAGTTTTGTTGGGTGGCAGCGGCGACTATTCGGTTGCCGAAGGGGGAGATTGGATTTTGCCAGCGCTTGAGGCGATGCGTGAACTGTGTGATCTCAACAAACCCACATTCGCTTCGTGCTGGGGTCACCAAGCGATGGCTCGGGCGCTGGGGGGTGAAGTGGTCACGGACATGCAGCGGGCGGAGCTTGGCACGGTCGAAGTTTGTCTGACCCAAGCCGGTCGCGAAGATCCGATCTTCGGACAACTACCCCAGCGTTTTTTAGCACCGATGGGGCACCAGGATTGCGTCACCCGTTTGCCGCCCGGAGCGATTTGTTTGGCAACGAGTGAGCGAACGGAAAATCAAGCGTTCCGAATCGAGGGCAAACCGATTTACTGCACGCAATTTCACCCGGAACTGAACCGCGCGGCATTGATCGAGCGACTCTACGCTTACCCGCAATACGTCGAATCGATCAGCGGTGAGCCGATCGACTCGTTTGTGGAACATTTCAAAGAGACTTCTGCGACAGATCAATTGCTAGGTCGCTTCATGCAGCACTTGCGTGCGGAACATCCGCCGAAAACGATTCCGACGAATCGAAATTGAGCCGTCTGATTGCCGCTGAAGCTGAAAGCTCTCACGGAGCGACGTGATGCCCTCGAGATTTCCTGCTCGGCCGAGTCGATCATCAACAGACACAACAAAAACCGGCGTCGGATGCTTGCGGTGCGTCCGGCGTGGGCAAAAATACACCCGAATTCATGAAGTCTCTCGGATGAGGTGGCAACAAATCGATCAGGTCACTGCCGACATACGTCGCGCCATGACCAACAAGTTCAGTGCCGATTTTTAGCGGCATCTTAGATCGAGCAGCACGGGCGAGCGCACCTTTATTTTGGATCTAGCGACCGTCGCCAACAGGTGGACCACCTTCGGGCGAACGCAGCTTCGGCTTGAATCCCACGTCATGTGTCAAATTGCTGTAGCGCTCAATCGGCTAATCAAGTGACACCCAGTCCTCTCGGTCTGTCCGCCTCGTGATCCAGTCTTGTTGTTCAAGCGATCGCGTCGATCGGCCTCTTTGGCGGTCGGTAATCGTGCCCAAACGTGCGATATCTCGCGAAAAGCGATCGATTTATCGAAACTGACAATGTCACACTTTGTCATACACCGTATGTTTAAGTGAGACGTTGAATGTGTGGCAGATGCCGATACGACGATTATGGCTAAACGAAAAAAGCGGAAATCAGATCAGAACAAGCTGAGCGAGCGAATCAACCTTCGGGTGACGGAAAAGGAGTTGGCGTTGCTGGAGAAGGTATCCGAGCTAGACGATCGTTCGCTTAGCAATTGGGCTAGACGAGTGCTGGTTCGGGAAGCTCGTCGACAAGTACCGAAGAAAGCTGATTCGCAGAGTGGATGACTCCGCGATCACGAATTCGTCGGTGAGGCGGTCTCACCGATGCGCGTAAGTCCGTAGGCAGCTGCCAGCGGTGAACTCTTTAGGAGAAGCGGAATGGCCGGGAAAAAAAGCAAAGGTAAGAAGAACAAGGGGAAGAAAGGCAAAAAAGGTAACAAAGCTAAGGCACTGAAAGGCAAAAAAGGCGGCAGCAAAAAAGGCAAAGGCAAGAAGGGCAAAGGCAAGAAAGGCAAAGGGAAAAAAGGTAAAGGCAAGAAGTAAGCTTTCCTCGCTTCCCAGGTGATGCTTGAATCACGATCGGCTGTCGAAACCTCGGGTTCGACAGCCTTTATTTTTATGCCGCGGTGCGCTAAACGGCTTGATGCTTGCGTTACTCGTGTTCGCCGTGGCCGCGAAATACGATCGCGTGCGACGCGGACGGCACTAACCTTTCCATCCATTCGGCCACGTCGCGATCACTATAGCTGAGCATCTTGCTGGAGTACTCGCTGTCGGTCAGACAGCGGCCATAATGAATCAACGTTGCACTGCCTTCGTCGGTGTATTCGCAAGCGTTGGGGTCATGCATTTCAATGCCTCCCCGAATTGTGTCGCGGACATAGTCCAACCACGCAGCCGAACGGATCTCGGGACTTTGGATCAATCTCCAGAACGCTTCGAGAACCAATTCCGGCTCGACGCTGGTTTGCGCGACCAAACCGGCGTACCCGCCATCGGGATAAGTGGTACTGATGAATTCGGGCGAGTAGGCGAGTCGCGAGTCCTCGCGGACCAACCGATTTAGCGGAGAACCCAGTTCGCCAGCGGAAAAGACATCTTCCAAGAAATCCCATTGCAAGTGAGCTTCGATGCCGTCGGTCGTGGGCGGGATGGGGAACAGTAAGTAGACGATCGAATCGGCGTGAGGCGAGTCGATCGTTGTCACGTGATCGGCTTGCCAAGCGGGCAACGGGCCGTAATGAGCGGGATGCTTTCTTGGGCTCAGCGGCGTGCCAGGCATCTGCTCCAAGCATGATTGCACCACTTCGATCAGTTGATTGCGCTCGATATCGCCGGCGATAAACAGAGCGGATCGGTTGCGAGAGTAGCCTGATGCATGGGCGTGTCGCAGTTGCCGAGCGTCGATCGCCTTCAGCTGTTTCGCCGTCCCCAGTTGGTCGTGCCCCAGCGGATGGTCGGGCCAAAGCACTCCTGGTAATCGGCACAGCGAGTGATGGTAGGGATCTGAATGCCACTCGTTGATCTCTTGCAGGATGATATCGCGTTCGGCTTCGATGTCGCTGACCCGCAGTAGCGGTTGGCCCACCATATCGGCGAGAATCTCCAGCGACTCAGCCCACACGCGTTTGGGACTGGCGGCGCTGAACGAGGTGTGTGTCGATCCGGTTTCGGCGTCGCTGCCACCACCGTGCCGCACCAACCGTGCTTCGGTATCGCGATAGCCACCGGGAAACTTCTTTGTGCCTCGCGAGGGCACATGTTCGAACCAGTGATAGATACCGTGTCCGCCGGCTTGATCGTCATCCGCGCTGCCGACAAAGACCAACCAATTCAACGACACCGTGTTGACCGGCAGCCGCTGAAAATAGATCGGAACATCAAAGGGACCGGCAATCAACTCAAAATCGATCATTTGCTCGGTCACGCTCGCAGGGATAGAGGATAGTGGTTCGATGATCTATCGATACCATACCCTATCGATCCAGAAGCGTTAAGGAACGTCTCTGACAAGGCTAAAAACGTAAGTTCGCTTAGCGAACAACGACCATAATGGATCGGCCGAGGCTCACGACAAGACACTGCGAGCCAAGGTCGCGACCTCGTTGGCACACCCCCACGCCACGGTGTATCCGCCGCCGCCGTGACCGTAGTTATGCAGCACAGGGTGCCCAGGGGACGTCATCTCCAATTCCAGTCTGACGGCGTGGCGTCCTGGACGAAGCCCGACGGCGGTCCCCAGAACCTTCGCGTTTCCGATCTCGGGGACGATCGCCGTACACCGCTGAAGAATCGTCGCTGAATCATCCGGTCTTTCGCGGCGATCCCAATCACCCTCCTGGGCGGTCCCGCCGAGAATGACGTCATCGGTGCGAGGAAGCACGAGCGTAAACTGATCGTTCTTTTGATAGATCCGGGTCGAGCGGTGAAGGCCGGCTGGACGAGCGACGCGCACCACCTGGCCACGAATAGGAAACACTTCCTCGTCTCCGGCAAAGTCTCTGGATCCCACGCCCGTGCAATTGACAACGAGATCAAATTCCGGCAACAGTTGTTGGGCCGAAGCAACGTGTTGGGTCACGAACACGGCGTTCCGATCTTCGACCCGTCGCTTTAGATTCGCCATGAACACGGGGACATCGATCACGGGCACGGTCACCAGGAAAGCATCCTCGCAGGCAATCCCGTAGCTGGCTCCATCGACCCGTTCCCACTGATCAACGATTTGCAACACATACGAGCTGTCGTCGGGATCGAGACAGAAGCGAAGATGCTGTTCAAAGTGAACGCCCGACTTAGGATCAGAGCGTTCTTTTGCATATTCGTCGTAGGTGGTCTTGGCCCAGGCAGCGACCCTGTCCATGGGATAGGTCCGGTGCGGCCACCAATACGCCCCGGCTGACATCGAAGTGGTCAGCTCGAACGGTTCTCGGGAGAATAGCGTCACATGGCATCCCGCCTCGAGTAGCTTCAAGGCGGACGTTAGCCCCATCAGCCCTTGACCCACCACCGCGACTTTGCGATTCATTCGTTTTTCCGTTTCGGACTTGGATACAAAATGAAAAGAGTATCCAGACTAACTGATTCGCTGAAGTGGCCAAGGCCTTGGCGCTGAGCCGGGGGGTAGATTTAGGGAGCCGGGGGGGAGATTCAGGGAGTCGGGGGTTAGATTTAGGCGTTCACATCGACGACGATGCGGCCTTTGATCTGGCCTGCAAGAATTTCAGACGCGAGGGTTGGGACCTCGGCCAAAGTCGCCGGTCGGATCATGGCATCGAGTTTTTCAAGTGGCAAGTCGGTAGCGATGCGTTGCCATGCTTTGATGCGTTTTTCAAACGGATGCAGCACGGTGTCGATTCCGAGCAAGTTGACTCCGCGAAGCAAGAACGGAATCACTGATGCGGGAAACGCCGCGCCGCCGGCGAGTCCCACCGCGGCAACCGAGCCGCCATATTTTAACTGACCGAGCACGCGAGCCAACATTTCGCCGCCGACCGCATCGACGCAACCCGCCCATACGGGACGTTCAAGTGGTTTCTTGATGGCCGTGTCGATCTCGTTACGGGCGACAACGCGTGTGGCACCGAGTGATTTCAAGTATTCCTCGGTTTCGGGGCGGCCCGTGACGGCGGCCACTTCGTAGCCGAGCTTGCTAAGCATCGCGGTTGCGATCGATCCCACTCCTCCGGCGGCACCCGTGACTAGCACTTCGCCTTGATTCGGGTTAAGACCGTGATCTTCCAATGCAATCACCGCCAGACCCGCGGCCAAGCCAGCCGTTCCAACCGCCATCGCTTGCTTGGTCGTCAGACCGTCCGGTAGCGGCACCAGCCAATCGCCGTTGACGCGAGCTTTCTGTGAATAGCCTCCCCAGTGCGTCTCGCCAACATGCCAACCCGTCAACACCACTTTGTCACCGGCGAAGTATCGTGGGTCATTGGAGGTTTCGACCGTTCCCGCAAAATCGATCCCCGCGACGTGAGGATAGTCGCGAACCAACGGGCTGTTGGGCTGCATGCACAACCCGTCTTTGTAGTTGACGGTGGTGTACTGGATGGCCACCGTCACGTCGCCTGCGGGCAAGCGATCTTCGCTCAATTCTTGAATCGTTGCCGAAACGTCGGCGTCGCCGTTCTGTTCGACAACAAGGGCTTTGAATGTCATTGTGTTGATTCTTTCGTGGTGCAAGCTGTTAGCCCGCATTCGGGATACTATTGAAAACAGGCGGTTATCCTGTACTTGAGCGATTGTTGCAATCAACGTGCCATTGTTCGATCAGGCCATTGATCGATCAGGCCATTGATCGATCAGCCCTGAGTTGATCGCGAGTGGGAACTGAAACGCAACTGGATCGCCCCTATTTGGGCAGTTGTCGAAGACGGATGTCATTCGGTGCACAACCTAGTCGACAGCCGGTGCTACGAGTGGCCCTCAAGAAAAGCTCTCAGTGTCATCGGCAGATGCCCAGCGAAACGTTCGACCGTGTCGCTGACGACTTCGAATTCGCCCGCGGCAATGCCGCTGTAGCTGGTGACCCAACCTTCGATCTCGAATTGCGGAGCGTCAATATGGGCACGCGAGGCATAGGCTTCCTCCAGCGTCTCGTTCTGATAGACGACCGGGTTACCGCTAACCTCGGTCAGCAATGCGGCGGCTTGCTCCATGCTCAAAAGCTCTGGACCGGTTACGTCGAACCGCCCCGTGGGTGACGTGGGGTCGGTCAACATCGCGACCGCAACATCGGCGACGTCCGTGCGGGCCACCGGCGCGAAGCGACCGTTTCCAGCTGGACCGCGGATTACCCCATCGGTGACAAGCCGAGGCACCATCTCGGAGTAAAAATTGTTCCGCAACGCGACGAAGGGGAGCCCCTTTTTTTCCATGATTTGCTCGGTGTGATAGTGATCATGGGCAAGCGTGAAGATCGAGTCGGGCGCACAGTTGATGAACGAGGTGTAAACAACTCGCTGCACGCCGGCTTCGACGAAGGCATCAATCGCCGCTCGGTGCTGGTCCAATCGATCGCTGGCCTCAAAACCGGAGACCCAAAAGACGGTGTCGATGTCCGTGGTTGCGGCCACGAGTGCCGCATGATCGACATACGTCGAAACCGCAACGTCGGCATGTTTCAATTGGGGAGCCTTTGCCAGATTCCGCACAATCAAACGCGTGGGGATATTGCGATCGTCCAAGATCCGAGCAATTCGACCGCCGAGGAATCCTGTCGCGCCGGTCACGGCAATTCTTGGCTGGGGCATGGTTTCAAATCCTTGTAATACAGTCAGCTGACTAGGTAGCCAGCGACGCGTTTGATTTGGGTTAGGAGAATGGCTTGATGCACGATTTAGGCCGAGCCCAAAGTCGAACCGTAGTCTAGGCTGGTCTCCTGCGTTACAGCTAAAAACCCGTGAGTACATTTTTGCCGATCGCACGACCGCTTTCTTGCTGCTTATGAGCCTCCTTGAGCGTGTCGGCACTGATCTTGCCAAGATTGTTCGTCACGGTGCAAATCAGCGTGCCATCGTCAATCATCTCCGATACCCGGTTTAGCAACTCATGCTGATACTCGATGTCGTCAGTTTGGAACATTGAGCGAGCAAACATGAATTCCCAACTAAACGTCAGTGCTTTGGGTTTGCCCGATTTGATGTCGAGTGTTTGGGGATCGTCAATAAACGCAACATGGCCGCGAGGCTTGATCAGCTCGATGATTGCCGGGAAATGCCCATCCGTTCCGGTCAGCGAGGCAACGTAGCGTGGCTGAAGCTTCAGCTCCTGCAGCTGATCGACAAGCGACTCGCGGTGATTGATCACATGGTCGGCGCCCATTTTCTGGACCCACTGGATCGTTTCCGGACGCGAAGCCGTTGCCACGACGGTCAGCCCCGTGAGTTTCTTGGCAAGCTGAATCAGGATCGAACCGACGCCCCCGGCACCCCCGATAATCAACAGGCTTTCACCAGCTCCTTCGCCTTCTTTGACTGCGAGCGACTCGAACAGCAATTCCCAAGCGGTAATCGATGTCAGCGGAAAGCCAGCTGCTTCCGCGAAACCGAGCGATTTCGGTTTCTTTCCGACGATCCGTTCATCGACGGCATGAAGTTCCGAGTTGGTGCCGGGACGAGTAATATCCCCAGCATAAAAAACTTCGTCGCCAATCTTGAACTTGTTGACGTCGCTGCCGATTTGCTTGACCACTCCCGCGGCATCGTAACCAATCACTTTGGTTCCAGTTTCAGGTGCCATATTCTCGCGGACTTTCACGTCCACTGGATTGACCGAGATGCCTCGCACCTCGACCAACAAATCGTGCGGCCTCAATTTCGGTGTCTCGGCTTCAAATTCGACCAGTGAATCGGCTGCGGTAATTGGCCCAGCCTGGTTATATCCAATCGCTTTCATCTTTGGTTTCCCTTTATTTGTATTGTGTAGTGCGACATTGACGGTTGCTTTTGGGGTTATCCCAGTTTTGGTTGACCGTTGGAGGCGCTCAAGCCTCCATCGACCGGCACGATCGTACCGGTCACAAAGCGAGCATCTTCGCTTGCCAGGAATGCAATCACGTCCGCGACTTCCTCGGACTTTCCTGCACGCCCCATCGCGATTCGATTTGCGAACGCCGAAACAACCTCGTCGTTCTCCATCACCGCTTCGGCCATCTCGGTATCGGTTAGACTTGGCGCGACCGCATTGATGCGAACGCCCTGCGGAGCAAAATCCAAAGCCAGTGCCTTGGTCATCAGCGTCACCGCGCCCTTGCTAGCGTCATATGCGAACGCTCCCCAGTCGCCGCCGAGTCCCGACACAGAGGAAACGTTGACGACCGAGCCTTTCGTTTTCACCAAGTGCGGCAACGCTGCCTTGGTCACTAGGAAGGGGCCTTTGGCATTGATGTTCATTTGCTTGTCCCAGTCCGCCGCGGAGAGCTTGTCGATCGTACCGCCGACAAAGACTCCTGCGTTGTTGACGACCACATCGAGTCGTCCGTAGGTCTTGATGGTTTGAGCAATCATGTTCTCAACCACGGCTTCCGAAGAAACATCGCCCGTCACGACCAAGCTATTCTCCACACCGATTTCCTCCGCCACCGCGCTAAGCTTGCTCTCGGTACGACCATTGAGAACCACTTTGAAACCATCTCGAGCAAACCGCTTGGCGGTCGCAGCACCAATCCCAGACCCTGCACCGGTGACCACAGCGACTTTATCATGCGACATCGTTTTTCCTCTCTAGATTTCCATGGGGGATGCAGGATTGCCGGTCCGAAAGTCTTGCAATGGGGTCACTTTCAAGCTGGCTACCTCTGCTACGATCCGTTTGATCGTCTGGACTCGCAATCAGCATGTCGCAAGCGGTGTGCCATCGGCGGCTGAAGCAGATAAAACGTGAGGAATTCGGCCAGAGGAGCCAAGAATGGCATTACCGCCGAGAAGGTCGATCCGCGAAGTGCCCACATGAGCGCAGTTGCCGAAAGCCGGGTGTCAATTAGCGGGCAGCTATGTAGAACCGTTGTCCCAACGGCTCGGTTCACTAGATTGACGATACCTCCGTGAACCTTTGAGAGAAACGTTCTACATCTCAATCCCGTGCTGCTTCATCATCCGGTACAGCTTGCGTCGCTCGACGCCGAGGATGCGGGCCGCAGCGGATTTGTTACCGTTTTCCTGTTCAAGCACTTCCTTGATATGGTCTCGCTGCAACGTCACCAGCGAACCTTCGGAATCCGCATCGGCATGGGACGAATCAGCCGACGGTGGCTCGAATTGGTCCGGCAAATCCTCGATCATGATAACATCGTCCGACAGGATCTTGGCACGCTCGATCGTGTTGATGAGTTGCCTCACATTGCCTGGCCAAGCGAAGTCCAGTAATGCAGCGCGAGCATCATCATCAAGCTGATGTTGATCCCCCAGAAAATGATCGACCAAGCGTTCGACATCGTCTCCTCGTGCGCGGAGCGGTGGCAGATCGATTGCCAGAACGTTGATGCGATAGTACAAATCCTCGCGAAATCGCCCTTCGGCCACTTCCGTTTGAAGGTGCCGATTGGTCGCCGCGACGATCCGCACATCGACACGACGTTCTTTTTCCGAGCCAACACGACGCATCGAGCCGTCTTCGAGCACTCGTAGCAACTTGGGTTGCAACGCAAGCGGCAACTCGCCAACTTCGTCAATAAACAACGTGCTGCGGTCGGCTACCTCGAACAATCCTGGCTTCGCCGCGGTCGCGCCGGTGAAGGATCCTTTCTCATGTCCAAACAATTCGCTTTCGACGAGTTGCTCGGGCAACGCCGCGCAGTTCACCGTCACCATCGGTCGCCCACCGCGTGAGCTGCCCTGATGGATCGCTTGGGCGACCAATTCTTTTCCTGTTCCACTCTCGCCTTCGATCAACACCGGTTTGTCGGTCGGGGCGACTCGATCAATCAGACGAAATACTTTCTTCATCGGCTCGCACTCGCCGAGCATCTTCGCGGCCGGCCGCTTGGTTCGGTCGATCACTTCACGCAATTGCGAGTTCTCTTTTCGCAAGCGGCGACGTTCCATCGCAGCCCAACATCTGCGTTGCAGCTCGGGCATCGGAAACGGTTTGGAGAGAAAGTCGTAGACGCCACGCCGCATCGACTCGACCGCATTTTCGATCGAGCCTTCCCCGGTTAAGACGATGATTTCGGTGTCGGGATTCGAGTCCCGCATCCGCTGGACCAGCTCCAAGCCGCTCAGCCCCGGCAGATTCCAATCGAGCACCGCGATGTCAAAGTCACGTTTTTCACACTGGCTGATGCCATCCTGGCCGCTGGTGGTGTGGGTGACCCGATGGCCATTTTTCTCAAACCAACGCACACATCCCGACGCAAAATCCGAATCATCGTCCACAAACAGAATGTCAAAAGCTTTGTTATCCATGCGGCGTATTGTAGAACAATTGTCGGTAATTGGCCGCAGGACTATGCGTGGCCGGGAACATTTGAGACAAATGTTCGATGAAACTTCGATCAAGCGAATCTTGCCCTGAACCGAGAACTTGAAATGCTGAGCCGAGATTTGCTGGAAAGTGATTTGCAGGGGCAAACGCGTGTGCTGAAACGATTGGCTCAAGGGGCGTCGCTCGATGAAGTCCTGGACACACTGGTCGAAGTCGCGGAAGAGTCGCGACCTGAAATGATCGGCTCGATTCTGTTGTTAGATCAACCATCGGGTCGTTTGCAGCACGGGGCCTCTCGTCGGCTGCCCGATTTTTACTGTGCGGGTGTCGACGGCTTGATGCCTGGACCCAAAGTCGGTTCGTGTGGCACGGCTGCCTTCACAGGCGAACGCGTTATCGTCGAAGACATCAATACTGATCCGCTTTGGGAAGCCGGCCGCGAGCTTGCCCTGCGAGCGTCGCTACAAGCATGTTGGTCACAACCCATCATCGCGTCGACCGGTGAAGTCCTCGGTACGTTTGCGATGTACTACAACGAACCTCGTACACCGCAAGCAAGTGATCTCGAGTTTGTCTCGAGCAGCGCGGATTTGGCTGCGTTGGCGATTCAACGAGTTCGCTATCAGAGCGAAGTCGAGCGGGAACGGGCCGTATTGAAGACGATCGTAAGCGGCGTCCCCGACGCGCTGGTTTCCAGCGGGCTGGACCGCAAGATCACTCACTTTAGTCGCAGTGCGAGTCGGGTTTTTGGATACGAAGCGGAAGAAGTTTTGGGAAGATCGACCTCGCTGTTGTACGCTGACTCCGCCGACTACGATCGGTTGGCCCAAGAAGGATTTAACCCAGGATCGTCCGAAGCGATCGATCTGACGGAGATCCAGTGGCGGAAGAAATCGGGAGCGACATTTCCCGGTGAGATAGTGGCATCGACGATCCGCGATGAAGACGGCAATCCGCTCGGCTATCTCGGTTTGATCCGCGACATCACCGACCGCAAAATCGCCGACGCCAAGCTGGCAGCGAGTCAAGACAAAGTGGTCCAGTCGGAACGGCTCGCTGCGATGGGGCAAATGGTTTCGGCGATCGCTCACGAAAGCCGCAACGCGTTACAGAGAATTCAAGTCAGCGTGGACATCCTGCGATACGAAATTGAGGAGGGGACCGACGCTCGCGATGATCTGGATCGGATCAGTCGTGCACAGCAAGATTTGCAGCACCTGCATGACGAGCTGCGCAGTTTCGCCGGTCCCATCCATTTGGACACTACAATGACAGACGTGTCCCGCGTATGGCGGCAAGCCTGGACGAACTTGCACGTGTCGCGAACCGGTCGCGATGCACAACTCAATGAAGCGATCGACGGCGTCGATTTGAATTGCCAATTGGACGCGTTCCGAATCGAGCAGGTGTTCCGCAACCTTTTCGAGAACTCCTTGACCGCTTGCGACGACCCGGTCCGCATTTCAGTGACCTGCCGCAACGTCGAACTCGACGGAGAGCCTGCAATCTCGATCTCCGTGCGAGACAACGGGCCAGGCATTGCCGAAGAACTGAGATCACGGGTTTTTGAGGCGTTTCACACGACAAAGGCAAAAGGAACCGGGTTAGGCATGGCGATTGCTAATCGATTCATTAAAGCACATCACGGCACCATTAAGGTCGGAAACGATACCGACGGCGGTGCCGAGTTCCTGATTACGTTGCCACGAAAGATCGAATGAAACGCCGCCTGAGAATCGTGATCGCCGACGATGAAGCGGATATACGTCAGGGCGTGCGTCGGCTTCTCGGTAAACTTGGTTACGAAGTGGTGGGCGAAGCGGGCGACGGCCGTGAATTGGTCGAGCTATGTCGTCAGACGGAACCTGACCTTGTGATCACCGACGTCCGAATGCCGGAGATGTCGGGAATCGAAGCGGCGATCCAGATCAACAAGACGCAAACGATTCCGGTCATCGTTGTCTCTTCGTACGAGCGACCCGGTAGCGATGATTTGCACTGCGACGATTGTGACTGCATCGCCGACTTCTTGCTCAAACCCGTCAGCGTGCCGAACTTGCAAGCCGCGATCGCACGAGCTTGCCCCGCAACGTAGGAGGAGCGTCCGGCTTTAAAGTTAAGAATCTGCTTCACCCGCCCCGCAACGCGGGGAGGGTCGGAAATCGAGCCTGCTGCGAGATTTTGGGGAGGTGAGGCACGCTAAACGACGAGCTTCGAGCGACTTCAAAGCCGTACGACCTCGTAGTCTATGCTGGCCAATGGAGATGTGAGCTGTGCGTATATGGGCAACCACGTGCGCATGTTACGCGGTATTACGAGGCCAGGCGGCGAGACACTGCGGAGCCAATCTGCTTGACATTGCAGCGCTCGATCACGGTGCTGTCACAGCCATTGAAAATCGCCAACTCGTTGAGTTTTCGCGCGAGTTTGTCGATGAAGGCGTCCACGTGTTTGAGTTCTTTTTCGATCACCAGATTACGGACAACCAAGTTGCGGTTCCTGCGATCGGCTTTCGGGTCAAGCCGACCCACCAATTCATCGCCGAACAGGATCGGCAGACAAAAGTAACCGTGCTTCCGCTTGCTTTCGGGAACGTAGCATTCGATTTGATAATCGAAATCAAACAACTGAGCCATTCGCTTTCGCTGGATCACAAGGTTGTCGAATGGCGATAACAAATGGACGTTCCTCGCAACCCGAGCTGGGCGATCCTGCTCAATCATATCCGTTTGCGAGTAGTAAACATTGGGGTTCCCGTGCACGCGAACCTGGACAATCTCGTTGTCGGCAAGCATTTGCTGGATCTGTTTCCTCAGTGCTAACTTGATGCCTTTACGCAGGTATCCGATTTCCGATTCGGTGGCGAATCCTTGAGATTGGATCGTGCGGATAATCAAATACCTGTAAAACTCTTCACTGGTCGGTGTGCTGGTATCCAATCTCGATGGCAAAATGCGCTCGGGCAAATCAAATACTTTTTCAAATCCGTCGCGATGGCTGACCATCAATTTCCCTTCGATGAACAGCTGCTCCAACGCAATTTTTTCCGGCTTCTTCGCTCCCCAGAAATGCAGCGTTTTGCTTCCTGACGCAGCGAAATCACGGGCTTTTAGCGGACCGTCCGAACGAATCCGCTGCATTACCGACGCCATCACTTTTTTGTCTGGCGTTCGCCAATGCTTTTGCCCCGAAGCGATCGCATTCATGTAGGGCAAACAGTAGCGGTAGTCTTGCATCGGCAAGTACGCGGCGGCATGGGCCCAGTACTCAAAGATCTTGCGGTCCTTTTGCAATGCATCCAGGTGATTGTTGCGAAACGTTGCAACGCGTGTCCAAAACGTGTGATGGTGGGCTCGATTGATGACCGAGATCGTATCGATCTGGATATAGCCGAGTCGATCGATGCAATCATGCAGTGCCGAATCCCCGCGGCCGAACGCGTTGCTTTTGTGCAAACCTTGGCGGTTGATGACAAGACGTTTGGCTTGAGCAGGCGACAATTCGATCATAGAGTAGCATCGATGAATAACAGGCGAAAAAGTGTCGGGGCGAAAAGGTGTTGGACACTTTGTGGAAATTTTGGCAATTGAGTTTATCCTATGCGGTACGGAGACTCGCGTTCAGGAATCAAACGTTTGCCGGGCTCAGCAATTTGCTGCAGCGCCGCTTTCCCACGCGAACTTAGAGGGCGAACGTTTGGTTCAGCAGTCGCCGGGTCAATTCAAAAGCGGTTCGGCGTGGTAGCCAGATCCGAGCTTTACCACGAGCGTCCACCCACAGGTCCGCCGTTTCCGCGTCGATTTTGACACGTACCTCGTAAAGGCTGCCGAGCGGTCGTGTGCCGACATGGGCTGTGGAGGAACCGGGCGACAGCGTCACCGAATCTTGCAATTGCCTCGGGATCGATTTTGCATTGGCACTTGCAATCGACTCGACTTCCCCGTCGAAGACTTCGCCGGGAAGATGGACGAGACGCAAACGGACGGCCAATCCTGGCTGAAGTTCAACGATTTCTTCTTGGGGAACGAACGCCATCATTTGCCATTGCTTTCCTGAGCCAATCGTACAAATCCGTGTTCCCGTTGCCAAAAACGCATTTTGATTTTGTGGGTCCAGAGGTTGGTCATCCCATTCGGGCAGCTCCTCTTCGACGGTTTCGTTGATGTCTCGTGTGACCGGCAAAACGACACCGCTTGTGGTTGCAAATAAACGGAGTGCGTGGAGTTGATCGGCAAGTTGCTGTACTTGTCTACCAAGGTCGTCACGCCTCGCAATTGCTGCGGGGATCATCGATCGAGTCGCGGGGTCGGTAGCACCGAGGGATTCGAGGTGTTCAAGCCAAGCGACCGCTCGTTCCCATTCTCCACGAACCTGCATTTGCTCGATCTTCAATTCAGGGTTCTCAAGTCGGGCGATAAGATCGCCACGTTGTACAGGATCGCCATATTTTCGGTTCACTTCGACTAAGCGACCTCCGGTAGCAACGTAGACATCGACAGCGGGGCTTGGCTGAACGATCGCCGGCACGGTCATCCAGTTCGGTAGCGGAAGGAAAAAGAAAACGATCAAAAGCAACCCGAGTCCAACAGCGGAAAGGATGACATTGCGACTTGCGACACCTCGCCGACCGGATGGACTAAACCTGCGTTGCAATTGACGTCGTGCTGGAAAAATGACGCTGGTGGCGACAAGCCAAACACCGCCAACCATGGCTAGCCACTCTAACCCGAGAGGTTTAAGCATGGCATGTAGGAACAGCAACATGAAACCCAGTACCAAGTAGCGGTAGGCAATCGATGCGATGCCATAAACGATTAAGAACAGGCGGGTGAATCGGTCGTCCATCGGATCACCATCCGACACAATCCCAAGCAAAAGTCGTTCGATTGCCGAACGGACTGCCGCACGAGACCGCGACCAGAGATTGAAAATACCGAGGCCATCGGAAAGCAAGTAATAGCCGTCGTACCGAAGTAGCGGATTGCCGTTGAGCAACACGGTGTTGACCGATCCGATTAACATCACGTTGAGGCAAACGGTATGAAACAATCCTGGCTGACTCCACCACCACAACCAAGTTGCGGCGGCCGCGAGCACCAATTCGACATAGATCCCGGCTGCGGAAATGAACATCCGATGTCGACGCTGGGGAAGACGCCACGCGTCCGAAACATCGCAGTAGAGACACGGCATCAAGAGCATCAACAACACGCCCATCTCTTTCACTTGGATCCCGAACCGTCGACAGACTAGCGCGTGACCGAACTCATGCAAGATTTTGATCCCAGCGGCAACGCCCAGCAAGACAAACCACTGGTTCGGCTGCGCCAGCATGTCTAGACTCGGCAAACTTGCTCGCAGTGTCGCGAATTGAGTGGTCACCAGCAGGATCGCCGAGCACATCAATAGCACACTAAACAACACCATGATTGGCGAAAAGAACCAAGCCACGTGAGGCGCGATCCGGCCCAAGATCCAGGCAGGATCAAAGCCAGGAAGTCGAATCACCAGCGGATTGAGCCATTGTTGTTGCCAGCGACGACGACGTTCCTCGGCGCCAAGATCGGCCAACATGGTTGCTTGGTTGGGGGAAAGCGATTCGACCAACCCCTCGCGGTGCCAACGAGCGATCAACGCAATCAATCGTGCCGGGTCCAAGCGTCGTCGCACATGCCCGGTTTCGAACCGTTGTCTAACGTTGGCAACACTCGCATCCTCGTCGAGCAGTCGCAACAACTCGTATTCCTCGTCGAGCAGATAAAAATACTGACGCACCAACGGATCGGACAAAATCCAAACACGCCCTGCTCGCGTCCACGATTCAACGCTCGTCAGACCGCCACGCATGCGAACGCCGAGTCGTCGGTCTATGGCGGTTTTCACCATCGAACTGTCAACGTTCCGCGAGTACCCGGACGTAACCGCAAGTCTTGGTTATCGACATCGACCCAGATTTTGACTTGGCCCGATTCCGGTTCGATTTCAGGGTCGATGAATGTCACACGTCCCGGAAATTCATCATCCGCATCACTTCGCTCCGACGGAACCGTCAACGTTGCTGCATCCCCCACGGCCATCCGCTTGCGCGGATTCTCTCGATCAACCGCCGGCGTTGCCCCATTTGCAGTGGGACGCTGTAAACTCACCTGGTCGGCAGGAACAAATCCAACACAGCGGAGCTGGTCAAGTGGCTGGATGCGAACCACCGACTGACCCGGGATCACCCATTCGCCTGGATCGTGGTAAACCTCATTGACCATTCCGGAGATCGGAGCCGTGATGTGGTGCCGCTTGGTCCGACTACGAGCCTGGTTCCACTTTTGGGTTTGGAATTGTTGTGTCAATTGAGCGATTTCGTTCTCGTGCTTGCGCTGCCATAAAAGAGTTTGGGCATCGGTGTTTTTCAAGCGATAGTCATCGACTTCCGAGAGCGACAAGCTACGGTTGAATTGAGCCAGCGCTTCTTCGGCACGTTGCAGATTGTTTGCGGCGACGGTGGCTGCTGCTTCTGCGGCGGCGACCAGCGGCGCGGTCTGGGCCTGTTTGATGGCAATCTTCATTTCGACTTCCGCCAACGCTTCGTTTTGCTTGGCTTCTTCATCATCAATCCGCGCCATGGGCTCGCCGACCTTCACCATTTGACCCACTCGGACCGTGATCTCGGCCAACACGCCCGTCTCCCTTGCAGGCACCTCCGTGGCATTGATGCTGGTGACCAGTGCTCGCGGAATCTCGATCACTTCACACGACGCCGTTCCCGTCATCGCAATGAGAAGAGCCAACACCAGCGTCGGAAGGATCGGACGTCGTAAGAAAATATTCGAAAGGATGGGTAAAGATTGCATCGAAGTGAAAGGCATTAAAAGAAGAGATGAAGACAGATTGCATCCCACAGTTCGTGGAACCAGACATAGCCGAGCGCGTGTTGTCCGCAATGGATCTGACCACGAACCTGAGTCCCGGCACGCAGCAACCCTTGCGGTGGCGAATCGATCGCTGCGATCACCTCGACCACGGGACCTTCATCGGACATCGACGTGATTTGGGCAACGTTGATGATTTTCCCATGTAAACGATCTTGAGGATGGCTGGCGATGACATACTCCACGTCCAATTCCCGCTTGAGTTCACGACGGGCGTTTTGGACGTGACCGGCACCCCCGTCGGGCAGTTCTAGCTTCAGGATCCAGGGACTATCGGCGGCCGCGATTCGAAGCAATTGCTGACCGCGTCGCACGGGTCGGCCTCGCAGCGTCTGCTCAACTTGCCAGGTCAATACAACGCCATCGAGAGGGCTTTTGATCGCTAATCGATCGCGTTCGCCGCGCAGCAAGGAAAGCTGTTCGAGGTAGCTATCCAAGGTTGCCTGCAACTGTGTTTCCTCAGCCGCCAAGTGGTTGCCGCCGGAATCCGACCCGACTCCATCACGAGAGTCACGGCGACCGCTTGAAGACCCATTCAAGTTTCGTCTGCGAGCGGATTCAGCTGCAATCAGTTGCTTCTTTGTTGACTCGACGGCACCCTCGATACGACGAAGTTCTAGTTCCAAATCCGGTGAGTGCATCTGCAATAGCGTGTCCCCGGAAGCCACCGTTTGATTGTGCTGGACGAGGACATCGTCAATGTTGCCGTCGCGTGGCGCAAAGCAACCGCGGACCACGGCGGGTTGCAATGTACCGGTAGACTCGATCGTCAGTTCGGCGGGGATCAACATCAGTGCCGATGCAATGAAAACGAATGCCAAAGTAGCCCAAACGATTCGATGAACGCCCGCCAGACCGCGGCGTTCGGTCATGCTGCGCAAACCAGAAAGGACGCGGCGGAAAGGCAGCCGTGAGTGGATTGCTGCGTTTCGCAATGCCACTGCGGCAGTCGCGGTCAATTTCGTTGCCGTGGGAGCCGCGGAGTGCAGGGCCGATGGATTGGCGAACTCAAGTAACAACACTCCCACCGGAGCGCCGGAGGGCATCGCCAATCCTTCAGACTCACTCTCGAGGGTTGCGTCCACATCGGCGGTTGAACGCAACAACTCTAGGGGCAATGCCAGCAAACAGCCCAAATGAGATTCATCAAGATGAGCGTCAAGTGCTTCCATGGCCTGGGGAGGAAGGTCATGGTCCTGGCCGTCATGAATCAACGGCTTTTTTAACGTAGCAACGATGGACGCCAATTTCGCCAACTTTCGGACGGGAGGCGATCGCGGGTCGAGCGTTGAAACGCCGCTAACGGCAAGCACGCGTTGATCGAGATTTCGATTCGGACTTGACGAACGGCCACTTGTAGAATGAATCGTGACACTCGCTCTTTGGCACCGCGTTGCTGTTACGGTGGCCGCAACAATCGCCATTGCGGTTCGATGCAAGTCCACGCTGCTGTGGATGGAATCACTAAACGTTCGCAGCTGATGTTCACTACTCAGTGCCGTTTGCAGCCGCAGGATCATTTGATGGCCGAGATGATCCTCGAACAACAATCCGTACGCTTGGAGCAATTCGGCTGCAGCGTCGATCTCCTTTGCCCTTGCCTGGTGGGCATCGTTGGTGAGTGCAGGAAGGAGGGCAGCTTGCAATACGATGCTGGGGGCTTGAGTGGCGACTTGGGCAATCGAGAGCGATAGCCATACTGACCCATCCTCGGCCATGACTCGCTCACACTTTCCGACGCCGGTTGCGTCGCTGCTGAGAGTCGCAGACGCTGATCCTGCTACGGGCGCGGGTCCTGTCGCAGACGCTGATCCAGGCGTAATTTCGCTGTCGTTTGATCCCCCAGGTGGTTCACCCGCAATCGCTATTTGATGCCAATGACCTTGTTCGGATTGCCACACCCGTGACCGACGGGCTCGAATATCCCGAACCAAGCAATTCAGCAAGGCCTGAGAGAACTCTGCGGTCGAAATCGGCTGCCTAGCTAACCGCCCTAGGTACTCGAAACGATCTTGAAAGCGGTCGAGAGGAGTGTTTTCGGGTTCTGGCGGCAAAGAGGTGTACATGGGATTCATCGGGAAACCGTTGGGGACGGGAAGCGGCCATGAACCGATGAAATAATCTGAAAAAACGACAATTTTAACGATTGTACCGGATGGGGGCCCGTCGTCGAGCCGATGACATCCCAATATCGTCGCATCAATGCGGAGCTGATTTTATCGATCAGAAATACCATATTTCTCCTCAGCCCAAAAAGCAGTGGAACCGCGTGTCCAACAATCGAAACAACAGAATGGGCAATCTGATTGCACCGCTCGATCGATTGAGGCGAGTCGTGATCGGTAGGGCAGGGATCGTCGTCCTCATTGCCCTGCTCGTCGTCGTCATTGCGGGATGTCACACCAATGTGCCAAAACGATCGATCACAGGCGAGATCGATTCAATGCAAGCATTGGCGAACGGCGTTGAGTTTGACTCGGTTGTCGACATGCCTGCCGCGGCGGACACCGGTGTACCTTTCACTGTCTACGATCAGGCCACCGAGTACTGGGATCTGACCGCAGAAGAAGCGATTCATATTGCGCTTCAGAATTCGACCGTGCTGCGAGACCTTGGTGGTTTGACTGTTCGATCGCCCGATCAAGTGCCGACCGTCTATGATCCGGTACTGCGAGAAACGGATCCTCGGTTCGGTGTCGATGCAGCCCTGTCGGCTTTCGATGCTCAGCTGAATGCGTTGGCGGTATTCGAGAACAATGACCGCGCCGTCAACAACCGGTTCCTGGGCGGAGGCGCCAATCTGATCAAGCAGGACTTAGGTAATTACCGAGTTGAGTTAACCAAGAAAGCCGCGACCGGAACCGATTTTACGCTGCGACAAGTCATCGACTATGACGCCAACAATTTGCCTGGCAATCTGTTTTCGAGCGGTTGGACGGCGCAATTGGAGGGCGAGGTTCGGCATCCGTTGTTGCAAGGGGCCGGCGTTGGTTTCAATCGCATCGCAGGTCCAGCCGCAACCCCCGGGAACCTAAATGGAGTGGTTCTGGCGAGGCTCAACACGGACATGAGCGTCATCGATTTTGAACAAGACATTCGTGACGTTGTCAATCAAATTGAGAATGCCTATTGGGACCTCTACTTTGCCTACCGATTGCTCGAATCACGCAAAGCGGCGCGTGACCGAACCTTACAAGTGCTCAAGCAGATCCAAGCCAAAGGCGGAAATTTGCCAGGCGGCGTCGCCGAGCAGGAAGCGTTGGCCGAAGCACAATTCTATGCCTATGAAATTGAGATCCAAAATGTGCTGGGTGGCCGGTTGGTTGAAGGCACGCTCGCTAACAACGGCAGTCGTGGAGGGACGTTTCGCGGAACCGTAGGCATTCATGTTGCCGAGCGACGGTTGAGATTGTTGATGGGCGTGCCGCTGGCCGATGGACGCTTGATCCGACCCGCTCGAGATCCCATTCTAGCGCGTATTGTGTTCGACTGGGACGAGGTCGTCAGCGAGTCGATGCGCCGACGAACCGAACTGCGTAAGCAACAAATTGCTCTGCATCGACGTGAAATGGAAGTCGTTGCCAATCGTAATTTTTTACTGCCTCAACTTGACATGATTGGGCGATATCGGTTTCGCGGGTTTGGAAAGGATTTGATCAATTCCGATCGTCAGCCGGGCCTCTTGGTTCCTCCGCTGACATCGCCGAAGTTCGACAATGCGTTTCAAGATCTGACGACGGGCGATTTCCAGGAATGGTTATTAGGGATGGAGATGTCGATGCCAGTCGGTTATCGCGCCGCCTACAACGCCGTCCGCAACGCTCAATTACAGTTGGCCCGTGACCGAGCGGTGATGGAAGAAGCACAACGTGTGATCACGCACGATCTGTCCAATGCCGTCACCGATTTGTACCGCGCCTATGAAGTGGGCCGAGCGTCGTATCATCGCCGTCTTGCGGTTCAAAAGCGTTTGAAACTTCTTGAAGAGCGAAATGAACGGACCGGACGGATTGAACCCGCGGTGTTATTGGATGTCTACAGACAGGTTGCCGACGCGGACGCGGAATACTTTCGCGCCTTGGTGGACCAGACCGTTGCGATCAAGAATGTGCACTTCGAAAAGGGGTCACTGCTCGACTACACCTCTGTCTACCTGGTTGATTCCCAATAGCCCCTCTATCATAGCAATCCAAGTTTGTCCTACCTGAGTTCAAGATAGTCATTCGATGGAACACACAAACCGATCCTTGCTCGAACTCGCCCGCGGCGGTAACGACGCAGCTTGGTCTCAATTGGTCGATATTTACCAACCATTGATCGCGAGTTGGCTTCGTCGTTACTCGATCCCCGCGCAAGATGCGGCCGACGTCGCTCAAGAGATCATGACGATCATGATCAAGGAGCTACCACGATTCGAGCACTCGGGAAGGACTGGAGCGTTTCGCAGCTGGCTTCGTAGTGTCACAGCGAATCGCGTTCGCCAGTTTTGGCGGGACGGACGATTGCGACCCATTGCGACCGGGGATGATGATTTCCGTATGATGCTCAGTGAATTGGAGGATCCCAACAGCGAGATGACGCGGCGTTGGAATGAGCAACATGACGTCCATGTTTTGCAGCATATCACTCTCGCTATCGAAGGGGAGTTTACCGAAAAATCGATGCAAGTTTTTCGCCGCCATGTGCTCCAACAGCGCGATGCCAGTGAAGTGGCCAAAGAAGCGGGTATTTCTAGCGCGGGGGTCTATCAGATCAAATCCCGTATTCTGAGGCGATTGCGTCAGGAAGCCGAGGGACTGCTTCAAACCGCTGACGACGGCGAAGTTTGAACGTTCGGATTGCCCCGAGAGATAAGGAAAACGCCAGCGTTTTGCCCCTCCGATGGAGTCGGTTTCTTCTATTGATTTGGTAGGTGCGTATAGCTATCCTCGCGACATTAAGCAGGTAGGCAGGAGTCTTTCGGTAGATTAGCCATTTTGGCGTTAGCCACGGTTCAACCGGGGCTAACGCCCAAGCGGCTAATGGGATTTCACCCAATCATTCCTGCCTCCCTGCTTAGCTGTGCGACGAAGAGTTGCACCGATGGACACAGCACCCCACAACGGCGTTATTATTAGGAAGATAGTTAACGTCTCAATGACGGCATTTCCGAAAAACCCTAGGTTCACTTGGGCGTTTTGTTGATCGTCATTTCACGATTCGAATTCCACAGGGCGAGTTCTCCTATTGGAAGAGCCTGCACATCGGTACGGCGGGAAGGTAACGTCAAACTCCAGGACCGCATTGATTAGTGATGGCATGTAAGAGCAAGCTTTCTGAAATCGTCGCAACCGATTCCGACCTTGCTCCCAAGAGTCGTTTGTTGTCGATGGTCGATGGTTTCGATGGCGACCATCCCTCGGATCAACAACTCGACGACTATTCGAACGGTCGCCTTGACGACAAGTTGTTGTCGGAGGTGGATGACCACATTGCACAATGTTCGACCTGCTGCGATCGCTTGCATGGTTTGCCAGTCGAAGACCTTTTCTTGGACAAGCTTCGCACCGCCGACGCAAGTATCCAGCCGTTTCAGAACGGTCGTCGAATTGGGGATTACCGCTTGGTTCGAATGATCGGCCAAGGAGGCATGGGGATTGTCTACGAGGCAATGCAGGTCTCCCTTTCCCGGCGAGTGGCGTTGAAGGTGCTTCACACCGCGAACGTGCATGACGTGGAGTCGTTACACCGTTTTCGTCGTGAAGCTCGAGCGGCGGCTAATTTGCACCATACCAACATCGTCCCCATTTTCGAAATCGGCGAGACGGAGGACTGCCAATACTTTGCCATGCAGTTGATCCGAGGTCGTTCGTTGGCCCAGGTCTATAACGAGCTTCGTGAAACTCCGCAGACCGATCCCGACCTTAGCGATGCGGACCTCGACTACGAGCTGCATGCTCGCTCGATTGCTCAGATGGGAGCCCAGGTCGCCAGTGCGCTTGCGCACGCTCACGCACGCGGCGTTGTCCATCGCGACATCAAGCCGTCGAACCTCTTGCTAGATGACACGGGGGTCGTGTGGGTCGCTGACTTTGGTCTCGCCAAAGTTGATGATGACGAGTTGACGCAAACCGGTCAGTTGTTGGGAACGCTTCGTTACCTTTCGCCCGAGCGGTTTCGTGGCGTTGCCGATGAACGTTGCGATATCTATGCGTTAGGCGCATCGCTCTATGAGTTGTTGGTTCGTGAGCGATTGTTCAAGGCAAGTGATCGCGTTGAGCTGATGCAGGATGTCCTTCATCGCGATCCCCCCGCACCGTGTCATGTTAACCCAAACCTGCCACGAGATCTTGAAACGATTGTTCTGAAGGCCATCGCTAAAGATTCGGCCAAACGTTACCAGACGGCGGCGGAGATGGCCGACGATCTGCAGCGGTTTTGCGATCAGGAAGAAATTTCTGCACGTCGTATGCGAATTTCCGAACGATTGCTGACTGCCTTTCAAACGAGGAGGCTCAGCCACGTCTTGATCGCCGCTTTGGTCTCTGGACTACTTTTTAGCCTGGGGCTGTTGCTCCAACGTGTGCATCAAGCTGAACGATCCAATCAAACGCTTGTAGCCGCGATGCGAGTTGGCGCCGGCTCGGACGGTAGAGGCCCTGATTCCTCGCATGTTCCATTGACCTTACAAACAACTCAACGATTGCAGGTAGCTCAACGGTTGCTGGCAAGTAGGCAATGGGAAGACGTGGAGGAGCAGATGCGGTCGGGACGCGCGCTTGCGTCATTGCAGCCGCTCTCGGTGATGCTAGATCTCGACGGGGCAGCAGAATTGCAAGACAACATTCGCTTGCGAATCGCCTCGATCCTAAGTCAATCGCCTCGACCGCTGACAAGTTGGCAACAGGTGGGACCGATTCGCCAATTACGTTTTCAACCTGAGCCTGCTCGACTTTTATTTCAGGACGGGGAGGGCTTGATTCGATCTCGGTCACTTGTCGAGCCCCACGCGGAAACCGCTCCGGTTGCCAGCGTTGGAACGATCGACCGCCCAAAGATGGAAGGCAGCAATTCGTGGTCGAAACCTCTGGCTTGGCATCAGCCGCGGCCACGAGTGAGCATCCTCAGCCACGACGGTAGTCAAGTGGCATTCGCTACGGCAAACACCGCGGGGGCCCCCGGCGATTCGGTTTGGTTGATCCCTGCGGACGTCACCGAAAATCGATCGTTTCCGATGCCGCGATTGGAGATCCCAACTACCGGTTCGGTCACGTCAATTGCCTTTAGCGACGACGACCGGTATCTCGCGGTCGGTAATCTACAGGGATTGATACGTGTTTGGGATTTGGCAGCCAGCAATTCAACGTCCCATCCCCTTTCCCTTGACGCGATGATCGAATCACTCCATTGGATTGAACGTGTCGCCACGGGGCAGGGTTCGCCGAGCGGTGAGAATGGGACAAGTGTCTACACGCTCTTGGAAAGGGGCGTTGATGAATCCAGCCCGCACGAGACCGCCAGGGCCGTATGCATGGAAGCGAACTGTGTGGCGGTGGCGTTGCGGGATGATCTCGCTCGAGATGAACTTGCGGAGAGTTCGAGCACCATGGACGGACGACAAGATCAGCGGAACTTGTCGGTGCTGCAATTGAATTTTCACTCCAAGACTCCGCCTTCAGCGGCTCCGCGTTCAGGACTTGCTCTGACTGATTCCCAACCGACGTTAATTCATTACGACCAACCGATCGGGTGGTTGCGCTGGGATGCCGAGGCTGCGGTGTTGATTGTCGGCGGCGTTGAGGGGCGATTGGAATTGCTCCGGCTACAGCCCGACGTTCACGTCACCAGCTCATTGGCGGTCGATTTTCAAGTGACCTGCGCCGAACTCGATCTATCGACGGGGCGAATCGCAATCGGTGGCGTAGACGACCGAGGCTATGGCGCGGTGCAACTTTGGGACACTCATTCGGACGCAGCGCTAACGCCCATCGGGCGATCCCCCATGGCAATCGCAGAAGTTGAGCTCGTCGCGGGAGCAGAGGCTGTCGTCTGCCACGATCGTGACGGGACATCGTGGAGGTTCGAGTTCAGCGAATTGAACGAGTCCGCTGAAGAGATCCAAGCGGAAGTTCAATGGATCCTTGGCTATCGTGCTGGGCCTGAGGGAAGCCCGGTCGCGTTGACGTCGGAACAGTGGGATAGTTTACGTCAGCGTCGGGAACGCACCGCCACGGGTGTGGCTAGTCGCGTTGCGTCCGGCGACGATTCTCAGCGAGTGGACAATTGGTACCTGCAGCGGATTGACGAGGCATTGCGTCAACAGCGGTACGCAACCGCGCGAAGACGAATCGAACAACTACCTAGCTCGATTCGGCAAGCTTCCCGTGTGAAACTCATCGAGGGGCTGGTGGCGATGAAGGAAGGGCAACTAGATTTGGCAGCCGACACCTTGCGAGGCGTCGTGGCCGCTGCGGACTGGGTCGACCTTTCGGATTCTTCCATCAATATTTTGAAGCATTGGCTGGTCACCGTCGAATCGGACCAACACAAACGCAATCGAAGCAAGAAATGATCGGGATACGAGCCAATTTGCGGGTTTCATCCCTCCATTACCGTCAGACATTCGGGTTGAGTTGCCTTACGATACCGGATAGGCGGCCATCCCATTTGCACCCCTATACTCTCACTGGACCACGCGGTCTGCATTACGGAAATCGTTGTTCATGAAAAACCATCCGGTACATTGGTACGAGGGCCTTCTGCTTAGGCCGCAACACTTCCAGGCCGGCGAACGCCACTGGAATGAGGTCCTGCAAACGTCCGAACGTTGGGATCACCCCTACAGCTACGGTCTTAAATCGATCCGGTTCAGCGAGGAAGCGCTGGCCAACCAGCAATTCCAAATCGACCAACTGCAAGCCCGAATGCCCGATGGCACTCTGGTCGATCTGGGGATCGGGCAACAACCCGATCGTCTGAGTTTAAAGGCGGGATTGCAAGATTCTCAACCGCTGATGACCGAGTTGGCCGAAGGATTCGAAAACGAATCGACGGTGCGGGTTTACTTAGGCATCCCCAAGCTGCAATTGGGACGGTCGAATGTCGATCAAGGAACTTCCGATCCGCAATCAATCGGTTCGGGAGCTTCCGCAGAGGTGACTCGATTTCGAACCGCTCGATTGGAAGTCCAAGATGAAAGCCAAGGTGGCAATGACCAGGAGCTCGAGTTCCGTACGCTCAATGCGCGACTCTTGCTTTCCACCCAAGACCTGAGCGGCTACGAACTTTGCCCGATCGCTCAAATCAAGCGTTCTGGTGATGGAGATTCGCAGCCACGGATCGACCCATCGTACATCCCCCCTGTCATTTCGATCGACGCATGGCCGGGGCTCGGTCGCGATGTCGTCCGTGCGATCTATGACATGATCGGTCAAAAATTAGAGGTGCTTAGTCAGCAGATTCTAAGTCGCGGCATCGGTTTGGAGACAAACGAACCGGGGGATGCCGACCGAATCTTGATGCTCAATCAACTCAACACGGCTTTCACGACGCTGGGTGTGATGGCGTTTGCCCAAGGCGTGCATCCTTATCAAGCTTACGAAGAACTGTGTCGTATTGTCGGCCAATTATCGATCTTCAGCGATGCTCGGCGAGCGGAGGAAGTGCCTCCTTATGACCACGAGGACTTGGCACGAATTTTCCATCTCATTCGCGCCCGGATTGAGACGCTACTGAACGCGGTTCGCAGTTACAAGTACGAACAGCGGTACTTTGTTGGCGTTGGATTAGGGATGCAGGTTTCGCTGGAACCACGCTGGTTCAACTCGGACTGGAAGTGGTACATCGGTGTGTTCAAGGGCGATTTGACCGAACAAGAGTGCCGCGACCTGTTATCGCCTGGTCATTTGGATTGGAAGCTTGGCAGCAGTCGTCAGGTTGAATTTTTGTTCAGTCATCGTGCCGAAGGTTTGGAATTGAAGCAAGCGGACCACGCGGTCCGTGCGTTGCCGAGTCGACGAGATTGGGTATATTACGAAGTCCCTCGTACGGGGTCACCCGCATGGCTTGATGTGCAGGAGACGCAGTCGATGGCAATGCGACTAAAGGAAGCTCTGATCGTCAACCGGGATCGGTTGCAAGGAGAGCGGAATTTGGTGGTCACCGCGTTCGGACGCACGGTGACGTTGCAATTCGCACTTTTTTCGGTGCCACAATCCACATGATGCCCGATCGAAAGATGGTGATATGACACCTCAATTTGCTCAAGCGGTCGACCCCATCTTCCTTTATGCTCTCGATCTGATGACGCGGATTGGAGATAACGAGAATCCGTTGCCTCACGAGGAGCGAATCCGCATTCGCTCGTTGATTGATCAGGCGAGTGCGATGCTGCCCAACGGGGATCAATGGGAATTGGCCAAGTATGCCATTGTCTCTTGGATCGACGATATCTTGGTTCAAAGTTCATGGAGCCACGCATCGTGGTGGCAAAACAATGTGATGGAAGTGGAACTGTTCAATACTCGGCTTTGCTTTGAACAGTTTTTCGTGAACGCCCAACGGGCGGCGGGGTCCCCCAACCGGGATGCATTAGAGGTCTGTTACATCTGTGGAATCCTTGGGTTTCGTGGACTCTATGCCGATCCTCAAACGGCCGCAGTGCTTACTCAAAAGCATGGCCTGCCCGCTGATTTTCCGACCTGGGCGCGACAGGTTTCGATGTCCATTCGGCTCGGTCAAGGCCGCCCTGAGCTTGATACGCCGGGCCGCGAATTGTACGGTGCGCCACCGCTGAAGAAAAAATCACGGGTCGTTTGGCCTTGGCTGGCCGCTTCGATGTTGTTCGTCTGCATCGTCATCCATTTCCTCTGGTCGCAAACCCAATAGTCACGTTTGATGTCAGACGCACCTGAATCCACCCCGCCCCCGTCACGCCGCATGCATCGTTGGCTTTCGAGACTGATCCCGTCGACGGCGCCCGGATGTGCCGCTGTGCTCACGTGGCTGTTCTTGGTCACCTTGGTTGCTGTGGTTTGGACTTTCTTTTATCTCGATCCCAATAACGTTCCTTGGCGGCATGCGATCGGTTTTGGCCGAATTTTGTTGGTCATTGCCTTTGTCTTTATCATTCCGATCGTGCTGTATCGTGCACTGCGACTTTGGCTAGAAGGAGAAAAGTCGTTGTACCCCGAGATTGATCATTCCTGGGCAGCCGGAATCGAGGCCCTAAAAGAACAAGGGCTCGAGATTCGCGAGATGGCGGTCTATTTGGTCATCGGTTCGCGTAGCCTTGGACAAGAGCGAGCGATCATGCAGACCGGTCAACTTGATTTGCGGGTCGAGTGTGTGCCCGAGGGTCCTGCACCGTTGCACTGGTACGCCACCTCCGATTCGGTTTACTTGTTTTGTAGCGACGCCAGTTGGTCGAGTGGTTTGGCTGCGAAACGCCAACGTCACTATGAAGAATTCGGCGACCCGTCGGCGCGGCGACCCGCCGCCGCCGCTTCGCCCACGCCGGCATCACCACCGCCATCATCGGCGCCTGCGACATCGGCGCCCGCACCGATGGGCACTGTCCCAAGTCCGGCGGGACCGATGGCATCGGAACGCCCCATGGGGACGGTGCAATTGGATCAGTTTCTTCCATCGCAAGGCCCGGCTGGGACGCCAACGGAACCTGCGCCCGTGTCAGGCCCAGCCTCTTCCGCGATCCGTGGGACGATGCAATTGGGAGGCGAATTCCTGCAACCGGAACCGCACGCTGAATCGGACGAAGTCTTTGGTGATTCCGGAACCGAACGCAAGCCAATCACTCTGAATTCCAAAGAGTCAACGCAGCGTATCGGACGATTGACTTACCTTTGCCAACAGATCAATCGGGTTCGTGAACCACTTTGCCCCATCAATGGTATCCTTTCGCTGCTGCCGTACGCTGCAATTGACAGTGGCACGGGCGATGCGGATGCATTACAGCAAGCCGTTAAATCGGATTTGACGACCATTCATTACATGCTTCAAGTGCGCTGCCCTGTGACAGCCTTGGTGACCGACATGGAACGCCAACAAGGCTTCCGAGAGTTGATGCGTCGGGTTGGCCGTCAACGCGTGTCGGCGCAGCGGTTTGGACGAAAGTATGACTGTCGCACGTTGGCCACCGAGTCTGAAATGGCTGCCTTGGGCGAGCTGGTTTGTGGAACGTTTGAAGATTGGGTTTACGCCTTGTTTCGCGAGGATGAAGCCATGACCCGGCCCGGTAACCAGCGTTTGTATCATCTGCTCTGTCAAATTCGCTGTACCTTGAAATCTCGGCTGATTGATGTGCTTCAAGGTGCCTTCGCCTATGATCCCGAACAGGGGTCCGCCGAAGATGGTTTGCTATTTAGCGGCTGCTATTTTGCAGCCACGGGAGAGCGTTCGGACCATCGCGCTTTCGTCGGCGGCATCTTGAGCAAAATGGATGAGGAGCAAGAGCTGGTTGAATGGACAGGCGACGCATTGCGCGACGACTTGCGACGGGAGCGTCTCGCGACGGTTGGTTTGGTCGTCAGCCTGATCTTGTTGGTTGTCCTGATCGGGATGATCGTTTGGTAAAACGGAACTCCGGAGGTCACGGTTGGGTTCGCCGCAGGGGCCCGTGGGCACCCATAACCGTTGATCCAATTTAGGACGTTCCGTTTCCAGCGAGAGATCTGCTTTGACTCGAGAAAGATCAACGGTTACTGGAAATCAGGTGACATCGAAGGTTCGGGCACCATCCGTCTCTCACGGCCACCGCATCAAAATTTAAGATGCGATGAATCGCATGTGAATTGACGTTTTCAAGCCTAGCAAAACGCGAAGTCAAATGTGATTGCCGCGTTCTTTCCATTGCTTGAGCGAGCGGAGTTTCTCGAAACGATGATCCGCGTGGATACTATCGGGTGGCGAGAGTCTGTGCCGGATTCTCGATGTCGCTTTTGAAGTGGACGCCAGCCGAATCTGAACCGGTTATACGACCGAGAACATGAGCCTCGCTGAACAGGACACTTCACGCTCACGGCTGTGGAGGTGAAGCGAAAAATCGCGGGCTGAAAAACCAATGTTCTCGAAAGCCGTCGGATCCAATAACATCGCTGACGCGACGGCTGTGTCCCTAAGGTTGCTGCTGCACAGCGAATGGAATTTCAAACTCGAATTGGTGGCCGGCGATCCCCGGGACATGTTTCGTCCCCTCGCATAACACTTCGCTGTTGGGATGAAACGTGCACGCTTGGACCCGATCATTGGCAGGGTGAAAACGGTATAACCGCAGCCAACCGGTGCTGTAATCGGAAAGCAGCTGATGGACCTGGTTGCCATGGTCACCCGTAGCGACTTCGTGCAGCGAGTGGCTACGGCTTTGATCTCCGCAGCAAATCATCGAGAGATTGGAATGCTTGCGAAAACACTTGTTCCACATTTGTTCCGGCGTATTCCCACGCTCGCCATGGATCTTTTTCCATTGCATCCGTCCCTTGGGCGCATCCATGAAATCACTTGGGGATTCTGGACGTTGCAGGGGGCCAAGGCACATGTGCGTGGTGACGATGGCACACCGGTCGACGTGCTGTTCTAACACTTCGTCGGCCCACGCCAAAACGTCGTCCGGAGCGTTACACTCCAGATGCAAAAAAACGAAGTCGATACCGGCGGCTGAAAACAGTTGGAAGCTGTTGACGTTGTTGCCCGAAATCTCGCCACTATGCGACTTGGGTGTATAACAGCCACCGTACCAATTAAAG
Source organism: Novipirellula galeiformis (assembly GCF_007860095.1). NCBI lineage: Bacteria > Pseudomonadati > Planctomycetota > Planctomycetia > Pirellulales > Pirellulaceae > Novipirellula > Novipirellula galeiformis. The sequence goes on from NZ_SJPT01000004.1 coordinate 721,652, forward strand.
TCGTCGAATCGCGTGGTGGGAAAGTACTTTTGAAATAAGGACGCGTCACCGATCCTTGTCATATCGTGATTGCCGACCGATATTCCGTAAGGAATTTTGCCATGCAAACGGTTCATGCACTGTTGAGCGACGGTCCACTGGGCGTCGATATTCTTATCGACGATATCGCCAACATGACTAACAAAGACGATGTTCTGCTTCTCCTGGTTTTCGAGAATCCAGTCGATGTGTTGCGAGAATATCGTGTTCTTCAGTTGGTCGTTTTCGCGACGATAGGCCTGGGTGTCGGGGATGACGACGATCGAAAACGAACCGGGGCTTGGGGCGGAGAGGGTTCGCTCTTGAGCATGCGATTGGGAAGGGGAAAGTCCCAACGGGGACGCCAAGACAAGCGAAAGGAAGGAGAGTGAGAGCTCTCTGCGCGTGAAATGGATCAACGGTTCGTTTCTCTTTGAAGGTGGGACATCGACATAAAAGCAAGACAGTACAGCATGATAGTCTATCAAGCTGCACTGCCGCTTGAGATTGCGGGCTCAGCTATCGCTTCTTCTTCGCCGGAACTTGCACTTCGAAATCGAACGTGGAATCTTGGAGTTCGAAATCATGTTGCGAGACGAAAGTCTGAAACATGGGTGCGACGATCGCTTCGCCATCTTGGTCCTTTTCCGCTTTCGTTTCGAAGCCCTCGACCTCGAACCGGTACGCTCCTCCAATCAGTCCCTTGCCAGGCTGCGTCGAGTATTTACCGTCTTTCACATAAGCAATACTCGCTGGCCCACGATTTCCGGCCGCAGTGTCCGGCGTAAACAAGATCTCACCTTCGGGCAATGGCTGCCCCTGAAAGGTAACGTTGCCGGATACATGGTATTTTCCCGGCCCAGCGCCTTCCGACCCGCAACCGACGATCGTGGTTAACGAAGCGACGATCATCATCAGCACGACGGAGTAAGTGGATTTTCGAATCGAATGTTGAATCATAGCTCGAGCCCTCCGATCGGCAGGGCGTCGTTGCGGATTCCGAGTTGGCGATAGAGATCGAGGTCCATCGATTCGCTGATGAAATTTACCGAGGCATCGCCCATCAGCATATGGCAGCCGCCGGGATGATAGCTGCCGAACAGACGCGAGTAGCCGGTCCTTGAATCGGTGCTGCCCACTGGCTTGCTGCCGGTCGGGATGCGGGAATTGATTGACTCATACGATCCCGCCAGGGTGGCGGGATGCGGCATCGTTCCTCCCGAACCAAGACGAATCGACGAGGCCCAGCTGAAGTAGAATGTCGAGTTGGTTCCGGCTTCGGTCAGATGGTACTTTGTTTCGCCGACCAGAAAGGTATTGGTCGTTCCATCGGTGATGTCGCGAAACTTGCTTCTTGAGTTCGCGTACAAGATGCCGTTGACGAAAAAGACGTTTGAGTTGCCACCAAAACAGTTGACGTTACTTGAGCTGCCACCCCCTTGCACGCCGAAGTAGTTCAGATTGTTCACGTCGCCACCCGAAGCAGGATCTGACGGGCATTGATAATTCCCGTTCGAATCATACCACAGCGGACGGTTGGGCGATGAACTTGGGACCTGGCTCGTGAACGAGGCCGATAAAGGGAGGTCAAAGTCGTACTGATCATAACGAGCTCCCTCTTCCATGAACGGCAAAATTAGCACGGTCCAAGGTGCTCCTTGCGTGGCAGCACCGCTGTTGCACCACGTGTCGCCCAATCCCTTGGTCACCTTTTCAGCCACAATACCACCCGGCGGAAAGCTTCGATGGGTATCGTGATAATTGTGTAGCGCAAGTCCAATCTGCTTGAGATGGTTTGAACACTGCATCCGTCGGGCTGCTTCACGAGCAGCTTGAACGGCGGGCAATAGCAAGCCCACCAAAACGCCGATGATCGCGATCACGACCAACAATTCGACCAGCGTAAAACCCTTAACGCGTTTCATTGTCAATTTTATTTTCTTCATGTTCCTATCGATCGATGTCTTAGGTTCTAGGTGCATTCACTTGAGTTGTCTCATGCAACGACACGGAGAGTGGGTGCATTGGCACGACGAGGAGGAGTTAACCACAAGTTTGTGAAGCAGAGATGAAGGGCAGGTTGGGTTCTTATAAGCGTTTGGTGCGGCTATCGTCGGATCCGCTTCGGACGGAGGACGCGGCGGACTTTTGTTTGCATTGGTTTCCATGGCCGGGGCGATCTGATTCGGCTTGGCGCTAAGCGCGGATGTTGGCTGGATGCGTCTGGGCCCACTTGCCTGAGCCCACTTGCCGGGGAGCAAGTCATCGACCTCGACGTTGCCACCCTCGGGTCGATGTAGCACATCGTCCAGCTACGCCCACAAGTCGCGCGGGTGACGATGCGAGATTGGTCGTGATCGTGTACGGCCTCGCTGCGATCGGACCGGTCGCCTCGCTGCCGATGAACCGCCAATTCTTTCAGCCGCTTATCAGCCGACGTCGATCTCGCTCCGTGTCCTTTTTGTGGATCGGCAAGCGACCATCGGACCCGAACACGCGTAGCGGTTGCCATCGGTTCAGCGCCTACGCCGCTCGCTTGGGATCATTTCCTTTGGACGCCTCGAACTTGCGACACTCGAACGTGCGACACTTGTGCGCATGACCACACGAAGCGCTAGTCGGCCCGACACGTGAGGGAACTTCACCGTTGACGCCAAACGCGTCGACCGTCACGTAGCCGTTGAAGTCTTTCCGGAAAGTTCGCCGGGCTGGCACGATCTGGATGCCCGTGCTTGGGCGAGGTTTGATAGTCAAGCACGTTGTAGGGAGCTTGCTCGGGACCCCCGAAACGCGAATCTAGCGATGAACGCTTATCCAACAACCCAACGCGGGCCGGCGGGGCGTCATGTCACCGAAACGCGGCAAAACGCAATCGATCAATGCTTCACCGGGGTGGGTGAAGCGGTTAGCTGAATTCAATTCATCGAATTCAGTTTGCGTTTCAAATCTTTCAGTGCGTTGGTGAGGTCAACGAGGCAGCCAGCAACGGCCTGTTGTTCCGAAAGGAGCAGTCGCTGGTATTCAACGGGCGAACTGCGTTCCAGTTTTGGGTCGGCAATACGAATTCGTTTTTGCTTTCGCGGGTAATCATCACTAAACGATTTGAATGTCGCTGACAGGCTAGCGAACGACGGATGATCATTCAGTAAGCCTTGCAACGATTTGCATTGTATTTCGACACTCTTGTTACCAATCGGCTTGCACTTCAATCGTGACTCTTTTCCGACGATCCAGTAGGGCACGGTCGGGACTAGTTTCGTTGCTTTGATTGCGAGCGACGTCTCTTTGATCGCCTGTTCGATTTTTCTCAAGAGAGGTGATTGTTTGAGTTCGAGCACTCGCAATTGTTTTTCGAAAGAGCGTTTGCCGTTTTTGCTAGGATCGGCCCAGGCGTCAAGCTGTGTTGCCGAAGCCGATTCAATGGCTCGAACCAAATCGATGTCTGCCTTGGGGACGGTTCGTGCTCTGACTAACCGATCCGCCGTTTTCTTGGCTAATGCTTGAGTTTGTTTTAGTGAAGTGGTATGGACCGTAACGTGACGGCTATGGATTCGATTCGCCGCTTCGATCGCCTGCTTCACCGACTCGACCGTCACCAAGTTTCGGTAGCCGGATGCCGACAATTTCACCTGATCGATCGCCTTGTGCTGGCTCTCCAATTTAACCAATAGCCGTTCCAGATCCTGCGCCGTAACCAGGCGGGACTTTTTAGTCTTCCAATGCGGAAGCGTCAGTTCTTTAGGATAAGGAATGGGCATTCAAAAGGAACGATGTGATTAGACAAATTCGGGACCATCCACAAAAAATTAGCGTTTTAGCGGCACGGCTTCATCCGTCCGATACCGCCCCATGGAGGCTTGCGTCCTGCCGCTACACCATCCATTTGATAACTTATATGTGGGGTCCCTGAAACGCAGGAACAAGTTGCCGCCGCAGTTAATACGGAGTCGATTTAGGAAAAGTCATAAGCGAATTCTTCGGCTGCGACTGAAATATGAACCTTGCTGATCGGCTTCGCTTGGATCATTCGTTTTAAGAACTCTTGACTGATCGCGGGCAGCAGCGTGTTGGTTAAAATCGCATCAATCATCCGGCCACCACTTTCGAGTTCGGTACATCGGCTAGCAATCAAACGGATGACGTCATCGTCGTAGGTGAGTGGAACGCGGTGATTGGTTTGCACCCGTTTTTGAATCCGTCCCAGTTGCAAGCGAGTGATTGCACCAATCATCTCGTCACTCAATGGGTAGTAAGGAATGACAACCAATCGCCCCAGTAAGGCAGGAGGAAAGACCTTCAAGAGTGGCTCACGAAGTGCCTTGGCGATCCCTTCGGGGCCAGGCATTAGATCGGGATCCGCGCACAAGTTCATGATCAGTTCCGTGCCGGCGTTGGTCGTCAACAGGATTAATGTGTTCTTGAAATCGATTTTGCGACCTTCGCCATCTTCCATCCAACCTTTATCGAAAACTTGGAAGAAAATCTCGTGAACGTCGGGGTGGGCTTTTTCGACCTCATCCAACAAGACAACACTATAGGGCCGTCGGCGGACTGCTTCGGTCAAAATACCACCTTCGCCGTAGCCGACGTATCCCGGAGGCGCCCCTTTAAGCGTGCTGACCGTGTGGGCTTCTTGGAATTCACTCATGTTGATGGTAATGACGTTTTGCTCACCACCATAAAGTGCCTCGGCCAGCGCTAACGCCGTTTCGGTTTTACCCACACCGGAAGTCCCGGCGAGCATGAAGACACCAATCGGCTTCTGCGGGTTATCCATCCCTGCGCGGGAGGTCTGGATCCGGCTGGAGATCATTTCGAGTGCATGCCGTTGACCAATAATTCGTTGTTCAAGGTTATCCGCCAAGTTGAGCACGGTCTCCAACTCGTTCTTGACCATCCGGCCGACGGGAATCCCGGTCCAGTCTTGGACCACACAGCCCACCGCTTGCTGATCAACGGTGGGAAGAATCAGCGGACTTTCACCTTGCAAGTCTGCCAGCTCCTGCTGCGCGGCACGCAAGGCATTGCGTGTTTGTTCGACGTCAAACGGTTCCTGGGGTTCCGTTTCACCCACCTCGGTTTCAGCGGGCGTCTGCTTTTTCGCATCGGCCTTCTCGGTTGGCGGCTGAGCTTCGGCGGAGGCGTCGGTCGGAAGGGGAAGATCGACTTTTCCGGTGTGGGCTCGCAGTTGAGATCGCAGTTCCAAAATCTGATCCACCAACGTCTTTTCGGCTTCCCATCTTTGCTCAAGGATTTCGAGGCGTTTGTGTTCCTGTTCCAGCAGTGAAGTGGTCACCGCCTCGCGCTGCTCGGTGTCGACGCCGACGGTACGTTCTCGCTCGATGATCTGCATTTCGGTTTCCAATGCAGCGATCCGTTTTCGGCAGTCATCGACTTCGGCAGGAACCGCGTGTTGACTGATTGCGACTCGAGCACAGGCGGTATCGAGAAGACTGACTGCCTTGTCCGGTAACTGCCTCGCTGGAATGTAACGATGCGACAATTCGACGGCGGCCTCGATCGCCTCGTCAAGCAATTGCACCCGATGGTGGGCTTCGAGCGTGGAAGCTAGACCACGCATCATCAGAATGGCCTTTTTCTCGGACGGTTCCGCGATTTGGACCGTTTGGAAACGCCGCGTCAAAGCGGGGTCCTTTTCGATATGCTTTTTGTATTCGGCCCAGGTCGTAGCGGCGACGGTACGAAGTTCTCCGCGAGCAAGTGCGGGCTTGAGTAAGTTAGCGGCATCGCCCGTGCCAGCCGCACCGCCGGCACCGACGAGCGTATGCGCTTCGTCAATAAACAGAATGATCGGTTTTTCGGATGCTTGGACTTCTTCGATAACTTGGCGAAGACGATTTTCGAACTCACCCTTCATGCTTGCGCCGGCTTGCAACAATCCCACGTCGAGCATCAACAATCGCACTTCTTTGAGTTGTGGCGGCACGTCGCCAGCAGCGATTCGCAGGGCAAAGCCCTCGACCACCGCAGTTTTACCCACGCCAGCTTCTCCGGTCAGGATCGGGTTATTTTGGCGACGCCGCATCAGAATGTCGACAATTTGGCGGATCTCTTCATCGCGTCCGACGATAGGATCGATCTTGCCATCCAACGCACGCTGGGTCAAATCGACTGCATACTGCGATAACGCCTCTTGCTTGCCCATTTGCGGGGACGACATTGCGCCGCTCGATTCGCCCGGGGATGCGCCTCCACCGACGCCTTTGGAGTCGCTCGCCGCCAATTCCTCCTCAGGCGATTTGCGAACAATCTCGCGAAACTTCTCCGTCAGTTCATCGATTTTGACTTTCTTGAACTCGCCCGAAATGCCGTACAAAACGTTTGCCAGCGTCTTGGTTTTCAGGATCCCAATGACCAGAAATCCCGTGCGAACCTGAGCTTGGTCGAACATCAATGTTCCATAGACCCATCCGCGTTCGACCGCTTCTTCGATATGCGGCGAGAGGTCCGAAATCGAACTCGCTCCACGCGGTAAACGATCCAACGATTCGACAAGATCCTTGGCAACCCGTGCTGGATCAAGCTCGAAATGCCGAAGGATTTCATGCAAATCCGAACCGGAATGCTGAAGCAATTGATGAAACCAATGCACTAATTCGACATACGGATTGCCACGAAGCTTACAGAAGGTGGTGGCACCTTCGATCGCTTTGTATCCAAGTGAATTCAATTTGCCAAACAAGGCGACGCGGCTAATTTCACTCATTATTTCTTAATCGTTGGGGGTGAAGACGGCAGCAACGGAATCGGCATCCGCCGCTCCGCTAGTCAAGAAGGAGGTCCAACCGAGTTGCCCCTGTTGGCCGAGTTGTATTTGCGGAATCGACTCCCGCTTTAGTTTCAGTTGTATGTCCCAGAGCAATTCATCACCGACGTAATTGCGAACCAGGGCGATCAATCGTTTTAGTCCAGCCTGGCCAGGCAGGAGTCGACAGAATTGGTCGAGTTCGACGGGCCCAAAGACCACTCGGAATTTAGATTGCGTATCCCAAATACGGTCTCCGCACAGTGCGGATTGCCCGAGGGTCGTGGATTCGGCAAAGCCGCCCAAATGAGTACGGCAATCGGCCGGCAGACTCATCCAGTGACCTGAAAATTGTTGGATTTCACAAGGCATGTGAAAGAACGCCGCGAGCATTGCCTGCAATCCTTCGGCATTTCGAGGTTGGCTCGCGATTCGACCGGCAAAGGAAAGCTTAGCGTGATCAGAGACCGCGTCGCGGTTACGAAACGAATCGGTCCCATGGCCAATCATCGAGCCAACGTAGGCGGAAAATCGATCGGTGTCCGCCCGATCCATATGCACGGTCGGTTGGCCCGTCGCCCAAGCCCGATAGAACAGCGAGAGTAGACGATGATGGAACAAGTCCATGAATTGCGAAAACGTGTCGTCGTGATGCCGCCGCATTCGGTCTCGAGCGTACTCGGTCAGGTGCAGTGGCAACGGGGCATTGGGACCAAACATTCCCAAAAAACGACTTCGCAAGACATAGCGTTCCCCATCCGGCGTCAGCTCACAGGCTTGCAGGTTGGCGGGGGCAAAGTCCAAGCCGGGCGTTTGACCCAAACGCAGCGGTTCGTCGCAGGCGCGCTTAGATAACCCGGTCGGCGGACGGTCATGATGAATGCAATCGAGTCGGCGCAGCGTAAGTTGAAATCCGAAACGGTAGGGCGTAGCACGAATTTCATCGTAGAGACTTACATCAACGGCCTTGTTCCGATTTTCGCTGGCCATCGTTTGATTTCTCCTCGTGTGGTGCTATGGAAAACGGTCTCGGCAAACGAGTTCATGGTGACATACTTGGCAAAAAACTCCTTCAAGACGCTGGCTAATAAAAACGGGCCGCTGCCATCGAATGCGGATTCGTCCATTTGTAAATCAATCTTCAATCCACGGGCGAATGTCGTCGGGCCAGGCAACGGGACTCGCCGTACAACCCGTTCGGACCGAATCGATCGTACACCTTCGACTTGGCGTTGCATGACCGTATCATGGGGCACCACAAACAGCTTCAAGAGATCACGAATGGCCATGGCACCTCGGCCGTCCGGCAAGTCCGACAATGACAAATAGTTGAGTGTCAAGCTACTGACTAATTGCCATAGCAAGTTCCCTGATTCATGAGAGCGAGAGGGCACGGGGCGACTCGGCCCCGCGACACAAATCACACTTGAAACCGGCGCACCGATCGTCAGACTAAAATCGGTTTCACCCACCCCGAGAGGCATTTGCAATGGCAAGTCACGGTTGGTGCAAAGCGTTTGGACTCGCAGCTGTCTTAGGTCGTGCCGATACGGCGATTGGTCCGCGTCGACAAGCGAGAGAAAAACATCATCGCCTAAGTAACTCGATCTTGATCCGAGGCGTCTTTCTCGCGACGATAACAATCGGGGACGACGACGGGTCGTAAAGTAGGAAGCCGCAGAGGATGGCGACTCGTCCTCCACGTCGAACGAGGCATAGAAGGGGTGAAAGTCTTGCCCCTCGCGGTCTTGAGCACCGTACCCCGTCACCTTTTCGACTGAGAAAACCTCGTAGTCCAGTGACCGTGTTCGATCGGGAACGACATGATGTTCATGATCATGGTCGTTCAGATGAATTCGATCGGTCACTTTGGGAAACAGGTTGATTGCGGGAGTGCAAAAGAGAGCGAAATTCGAGGCGCTGATCCGTCCGTCCAACCCTTCGGTTGACCGATTCAGCGTAAAGATGACCTCGATGACATCTTCTTCGGCCGTGCGCAACGCATCACGTAATCCTTGAAGCATCACGAACATGAATCGCTGCGGAAAGGCAAAGTATTCCTGCAGCAATCGATAGCCCTGGAACGAGGGTGCCGAGACAGGCAACAAGGCTTCGGCGGGCTGGAAACCATGGGCGGTGACGCTGCCCGGATGAAGCACACGTTGCCAAGCCGGTTTGGGGCCGGCCGGACGAATCACGACGGCTTGCGTTTGCGAGAGGATTTGTTCGTAAAGAACCATCGGCAAATGCTCGCTGCCCGTGATGAAAATCGGCAGCTCATCGATGGCGAGTTTTTGAAAGGGAATGCCGGGCGTTTTCAACGTCAACCGAATGCTGGCTTTGACGTCGCGCAGTTGCGAAGGAAGGTCAATCGCGGCAGCGGAACGGGAAAAATAGCCCGCCTCGGTTAACTCGATCGGCCACAACGTCGTCTCATGGGCGGTACGGTATTCACAAGCGGTTTGGTCCCCGCGCCCGAGCAACCCGCGCAGTGACGTTTGCCGAGGAATGACATGCCCCTCCCTTAGCGAGGCTTGCTGCATGTCAGGTTGCAAACGCACCATCGTCATCGAAGGCAGCGGTGCCAAGTAGTTTGGATAGACGACATCGAGAAGATGCCCCGTCAAATCCGCGTGTTCGGCATCCAACTTCAATTGGATCCGCGAGGTCAGAAACGCGAAGCCTTCTAACAGACGTTCAACGTAGGGGTCCGCGCACTCGAATTCATCAAGAGAGAGCCGACCGGCAACCTTGGGGTATTGCTTCGCGAACTCCGCACCCATCTCGCGAAGATGTTGCAGTTCGGTGTTGTAGTAGCTCAGCAGTCTGGGATCCATCCTAGCTCACTCCTCGATCACATGAATCACGCCGCTCTCAAGATCCACATCGGTCCGCAAAAATAGCGAAAGTGGCAACGGCTGTGCAAACAGTTGCCCCCGGATCTCGAATCGTAATGAGTTATTGGACTGGACGTCGTCGTCGTACTGAATCAGAATTTGAAGCGTGTCTGCGATGATTCTCGGCTCGAAGCTAAGAATCGCTTGATGAATTTGACTTTGCAATTGCTTCAGATCGACCGTGGATCCCGCTTTACCTGACAAGGCGGGCCGTCCGAAATTCAGCACGGACGACTGTATTTCGGGGTAGCGTCCAAAGTCCACCGGTGAGCAAAGGTTCTCGGTATTGAGAAGCCATTCCAAATCACGCAGCACACATTGCTTCAAGCGATCGACCGACAGGACGCGGTCGTCCCGCGATTCGGATCGTTTCTGCGGTTCGTTGTCGGTTAATCGATCGAGCAGGGATGGTTGCAACCGCTCGCGGTTGGTTAAATCAGCCATCGCCATCAACTCCGCTGGACGCCGGTTGCGTGTCATCCACCGCGAACACGATTTCACGTAAATCCAGCAACCCAAATTCAGATTGATCGGTTGTCAGGAGTCGTTGTCCGCGTCCCGATTCGAAACCGTTTTTATCCGAGATCCACTCGGTGCGACGCGCTAATCGGATCGCATCGTCGTCGCTTGCTTCAGATCCTTGGTAGCGAGTCGGGATGAAACCCAGTTGCTGACCACCGCCGACCCAGGTGAATTGGGTCGGCAACCAGACCATATCGCGAAGGTCCGTTGGCGGCTCAATCCGCATCGATTCCATGTGATTGATTGGAACCCAGTAATAGCGTCCATCTAGCATGCATTCGAGGATCGGGCCCAAGGACAAGTCGGCATCGGCCAACCAGGCAAATTCAGCCGATTCGCGTTGTTCCTCGCTGCCTTTTCCCGAAGCTCGAAATTCAAGTCGTCCCGAGGTCGTTGGGGCGGCGTCAAAGGCCTTCGCTCGCAATTCCTCTGCAACATCCGACTGACCTTGTGACTGCATCGACTGCGCTTGGATCATCCAAGCAACCCAAGGCTCCGGTTCGCCAAGCACAAGCGGGGTTCGCTTGCCTGCGAAAATTTCTTCGCGCAATCGCTCGCATTGGATCGCCGCGGTATAGGCGGTGACCATCAATTCAGCAGCCGGATCGAGTTGACCACACAACTGCAGTTGGGTCATCGCCTTTTGCCACTCTCCGTTGACCGCTAACAGCTGAAACAAGAAGATTCGCAGACTTGCGTTTTGAGGTTCCGCTCGAATTTCTGCCTTCAATTCCAACAGAGCTTGCCCAAGGTCGCCTCGCTGCAAGGCTTCAGCTGCGGACATAGTATTTCCTTCTTCCGTTGCGGTAGGATTTGAGTGAGATAAGACGGACGCGCAGGAAAACCGAGCGGTGGTTTTTGCTGACTCTTTGGAGCCATTTCGACACAAGTCGGCTGAGCGTCTGTCGGATGGTAGCAACGCCCCATCCGACGTGAAAAAAGACGACTTCGCTAACTTAGCGCCATGGGACCGTTAGCGTATCGGTCCGTTAACGCATCAGGATGAAGACTTGTATTCGAACAACCGGGGAATGCCCGATCATTTATCGCCGCGTTGCTTGAACGTGTAATCCCAGGGCGCACCCAACTGGTTGTTGCTACCTTCCAGCGATGCATCCCAACCCTTGTTACCGACACGTTCATAGGTCAAACCATCCGACGTTCGATGATACTCAATGGCAACTTTCTCGTACTCGAAGGACACGGTTTCGGTAGTGGCGGTGGAGCTCAAATTGAGTTTCCAATCCACCACAAACGTATCCTCGAACCGAAGCATCAAGAACGGGTAATTCGCAGCCCCATTCTTCGCAGTCTCCACCATCTGTATTTCGACCGATGCAATCGCCTCGCCTTTCATCCCTTGAAACATCAAATCCGACGTCGATTGATCGACGACTTTCGTGATTTGAAGTGCCTGTAGGTCGGCAAGGCCACGACTGGCATCCGTTGAACTGGAATTGCCTGGCCGCTTGTTCTGCACCCCATATTCGACAGACCTGGCTTCGAACCAGTTCTTGTCGTATCCGGGGATGCGACAGCGGCCTTTCACGTCGCGAACGCGTACAAGGATGATCAACCCTTTGGTACCTCAAACTTAGGTGTGTCCCACGAGTTGTTGACGACTTGGTCCCAACCCGCTGTGCCTTCGGTCTTCGAAGCGTATTTGCCGTTGACCTTGGTGTAGGCGTAATACTGCATCGCGATCTTCTGGTACCACAACGTTACCGTTTCGGTCGGCCGACCGTCCTCGGCACCATTGATGCTCCAAGTCTTAATGAAGCATGGCTCCAATTTGAACATCAGGTAAGGGAACACGGCTTGCTTGGAATCACTGCTGTCTTTGGTCTGGACGAAGTGAACCTCTGCCGATGGAAGTGGACCGCCCGAAATCGAATGATGCATCAATTTGATCGAACCACGGTCGGTCGTCTTTTCAAACGAGCATTCTTGCAGATCGCCAACGCCAATCGTGATGTCGTCGGTACCAGCCTTGGCACTGTCGGTTGTTTCCCGCACCACGCCAAAGTTAAAACTGTCAACGGCAAACCAATCTTTGTCTTTGTAACCTGGGATTTGTGAATCGCCCTTGATACCGTCGATGTGAATCAAAATCATCTGTGAACCTGCCTTCTAATGCTTATGAACGAGTGAGTGAAACGGAGTTGATACTAACAAGAGGCAATTGCCCCCGTGGGTATGACGCAATGCTTAGGATTTTCCAGAAGGAAGTTTCGAAACCAGACGCAACGAGACCGTCAGTCCTTCCAATTGGTAGTGCGGCTTGAGATAGAACTTGGAACTGTAGTAGCCCGGGTTGCTCGGATCCTCTTCCACAATGACTTCCGCTTCGGCCAACGGACGCATCGCCTTTGCCGCTTCGGTGCAAGTATCGGGATTGGGTTCAATGAATTGGCCGATCCATTCGTTGAGCCAAGCCTGCATCGCGTCACGGGTCATCGAAGAACCGATTTTGTCGCGGACCATGCACTTCAGGTAATGGGCAAATCGGCAGGTCGCAAACAGGTACGGAAGCCGTGCCGCCAAGTTGGCATTGGCCGTCGCATCGGGATCGTCGTACTCCGTCGGTTTCTGTAACGATTGAGCACCAATGAATGCTGCGAAGTCCGAATTTTTGCGATGAATCAACGGCATGAAGCCGTTCTTCGCCAATTCTGCCTCGCGACGGTCACTGATCGCAATCTCCGTGGGGCACTTCATGTCCACGCCACCATCATCGGTCGGGAAACTGTGGCAGGGCAAGTTCTCGACTGCTCCGCCGGTTTCGACACCGCGAATCTGAGTCGTCCAGCCATACAACGAGAAGGCACGATTGATGTTCGTCGCCATCGCGTAAGCCGCATTGGACCACGTGTAGCGACGATGATCGGCGTCGGCGACGTCTTCCTCGAACGCAAACTCATCCACCGGGTCGGTCTTGGCACCGTAGGGCAACCGTGCCAGGTAGCGAGGCATGCACAAGCCGATGTAACGTGAATCTTCGGATTCACGCAAGCTTCGCCAGCTGGCGTACTCGGGGGTTTCAAAGATTTTGGTCAGGTCACGCGGATTGCTGAGCTCTTGCCAGGAATCGAACTGCATCGTTTCGGGCGCGACACCGGTGATGAACGGTGCGTGAGCGGCAGCCGCGATCTGTTGCATCTCGGTCAGCAAAGCGACATCGGGTGCCGAGTGGTCGAAGTGGTAATCTCCGACCAAGCAACCGTACGGTTGACCGCCAAACTGGCCAAATTCTTCCTCGTAAATTTTCTTGAAGATCGGGCTTTGATCCCAGGCGGTTCCTTTGAACTTCTTGAGTGTTTTGGCCAAATCCTTTTTGGAAATGTTCATCACTCGAATCTTCAGCATTTCGCTGGTTTCGGTATTGTTAACCAAGTGATGAAGACCACGCCAAGCGCTTTCGAGCTTCTGGAACTCTTCGTTGTGCAACACCTCGTTAATCTGTTCGGTCAGCTTGCGATCGATTTCCGCGATCATGCTTTCGATCGAGGCAAGGGCATCGCCGGAGATCAGGTTGGCACCTTGGAGGGCTTGTGCAGCCAAGGTTTGCACGGCCCCTTGAATCGCACGGCTGGTTTCGTCCGATTTTGGGCGAAACTCTTTCTTCAGCAGTGACTCAAAAGCACTGGTTTCCAGTGTGGATGACTGTGCCGCTTGGGCCGCATCTTGAGAAGCATCCGATGACATGGCATGGTTCCTATTGATTGGTAAAATTTGTTTCTGTTGTTAGCCGATAGGCTTAGGAGTGTCTGAATTCCGCCCGATCATTCCGCAGCGGGTTCGTCGTCCCCAGCAGGTTTCGCCTGGGCCGACAATGTCTTCAGCAATTCAGGGTCTTCGAGAACTTTGGCGATCAGTTCCTCGGCACCTGCTTTTCCATCCATGTAGGTGATCAAATTCGAGAGTTCGGTCCGTGTATCGAGCAACTTTTTCAACGGCTCGACTTTTCGAGCGATCGCGCCTGGCGAGAAGTCGTCCATCGATTCGAACGTGATGTCAACGCTTAAATTGCCTTCGCCGGTCAGGGTGTTGGGCACTCGGAATGCGGCTCGTGGCTTCATGGCTTTGAGACGATCGTCAAAATTATCAACGTCGATCTCCAGCATTTTTCGATCGGCCACTGGAGCAAGTTTCTCCGACGGATTGCCCGATAGATCGGCCAACACGCCCATCACGAAGGGCAGTTGGACTTTTTTCTCGGCACCATAAACCTCGACGTCGTATTCAATTTGGACACGAGGAGCTCGATTGCGGGCGATGAATTTTTGTGAACTGGCTTTGGCCATGTCATGTTTCCCAAAAAGCTAAAAAGGTTGGAGTCGATAAAAAGTCGTGGTTTCAGTAGGTTTGCACGTGTGGAGCTAACTGAAGAAGTCATCCGCATCGGTCTCGTCATCCGTTCCCGATGAATCAGCGTCGGGAAAATCGGCTTCGTACGAGTCACTCGCGTCGAAGTGGGTGGCGGTGTCGCCGACGGACGAACCAGCGTCGCTAGCGACGATGCCCCCAATTTCGTGGGCGCGAGAGAGACCCTCGGGGATCAAGTCTTGGAGAATCTCGATGAACGATTTGGTCGCCAAACGCTTGGCCCGTACCAGCAACAGCGGGAGCGGGCTCGACGGTTCGTAGCGCTGGTAGTAGACCAAAATTTTGTCGATCGCCGAAATCACCTCCTCGCGTGAGCTGATCACATTGTTGATGGGGGCCGACCCCCGAGCCGGACGTGAGCCTGGCGTGTTGCCCCGGGGCTCGGTGTCGGAGGCAAATTCAGCTTCGGTTTCGGACGCTTCGTGATTGTCTGCATCCGCGTCGTCGTCTTGGTCGAGCAAGCCCGCCGCTTGATCGCCGCCACGATCATTCCACCAACGGTCGAGTTGGTTTCCAATTCGTTTCAGCAGGTCCCGCAGCGGTTTTAGACTCGGCGCCCGACTGACGCCAACTTGACTTGTAATGAATGTTTCAATTGCCGCACATGCCTGCAATGCGTCAGCAACGGCAGTGCGACGGTCCGCGATTTGGTCCAGTTCGCAGTTGTTGATAATGGCTTGGATTTCAGAGCTAGCCTGTTGCGGATCCTCTTCCCCCGCCTCGGGTTTGATGTCGGCCCAACATACGGCGCCGAGCATCGGAACCGACAACAGCGGTGCCTGCTCGATCGGTCGTAACATCGTCGCAGCCGTCGTCAACGCCATGATCGTGTTGACGCGGGCGGTGGGATCAAGGTCGTCGTCCTCGTCGAGTTCGGGGTACAACGTTTCCCAAAATGCCTCGGTTAGAAGCTGGGTTAGCTGCAACGCGGTACTCAATCCAGCAAAGCTCTCATTGCGAAGCGCTGCCTGGCATAAACAAACACAAACCCGCAGGTCTTTACTGCGTTCGAGTAAGGTGATCGCATTGCGTTGCACCAACTTCCAATCCGGCTCCTCTCCCTCGACAACCGCATCCCCCATGATCTGGTCTGGTTTGCCAGCTGCGGCCTGTTCCATTTCCACGAACAGCGTGTCGTACTCAAGATCCTCCCCCGAGGGAAGATCGGCAGAAACGGGTGACTGCAAAGTTTCCAGGTCTATCGAAGCCATATGCAAACAAGTCACAGCGCGGACAAAGGATGATAAAAAAAACGGAGAACGGCATGATCACTAAGGCGACTGCCCTCGTGGATCTGACACGAATGCCAGAGATTGGTTGATATTTTTAGTGAGTGAACCTAAGTTCGAATCTTAGGAAACTGTCAAAGTAGTGCAGATCGGATATCGGGATTCCGGAGCTAATTCCCAAGTCGGTGATTCCGAAATCACCTCCGCGGTCCCAAGCGAAACGAACCCCAGGGTGCAATGCCATGGCGGATTCGCCATCGACGGGCAACGACGTGAGCATGCCCGTTTTTTGACCCGTTAAAAAGTTGAGGCTGGTCAACTCCAGGGTTGGGATGACAGCCGATGACAGGGTCTCGTACCACACGGAACTGACCCCAAAGCCATAGGTGAGCACATCGCCTGAGTACAGCGGATCGCCCCCGAGTGGAATTCGGTATTCGAGCTCGCCGTGCCAATAAGTCCAACAACTCTGTTGCCAACGCATCAGAACGCCAGGCTCCATCGACACATGGCCGGTTCCGGCACCAATCGCGGAATTGCCAGTCGGCGTATGGACGCGCATTAATTGAGTGATTTGCCAACGTTTGCCGTCGAACAGCTTTAGCTTTTGCGTGATTCGAATGTCGCCTACACCGGTGTGCCCCCCACCGAACTCGGCGTCAAATGCACGTACCGAAAATTCGGTTTGGACCGAGGCTGAATCACCACCGACTTCAAACATGAATGCGAATTCTTGCGTATCAATGGCCCCTTGGTACCCAGGCCCTTTTAACGGCGATGCCCACAGATATTCGCTGCGATCGGGGAAATCGTTGCCATAGTTAAAGTCCGTGCGGATGCGGTATTGATGGAGCGGTTGGGTCTTGTCGAGCACCAATGGCGCGTTGGGAACCAAAATCGATCCTAGCCCAGCATCCACTCGCTGGCGCGTCGACCGAATGCGGTTAACCGATCTTTGGACCCCGTGGATCATGCGGTCCATGGCGGCTTCGCCCCGCGAGGGACTCAATAGGGAGTCGTTTGCCCTTTCGCCGGCGGTCAGCGGATCCTCAACGTGTGAATAGATACTGTTGTTACCATACAGCACGCTTTCGCCATCGTGGATCGTGCCAAAGCCTTCGCCGATTCCGTCGGATTCCAAAATCGACGGTGGCAATTCTTCGATTGGATGAGCCAAATCGCTAGGGGAGGAGATCATCTGCCCTCGCGCACCGGCTGGAATGTAGCTGCTTGATGGCGAAGCGTTCGATCGACTCGCAAGTGAAAAAGGGTCTCGCGAAACTTCGCGAATGACACCTGATGGGGAGGCTGCGATCCGATGATTCTCGATCGCTTGTTGATCTTCGGGCGTGCGCGATAGAAACATGGATCGCGAGGGCATCGTCCGTTGCCCTGCATCGGACGAGCGTCCCGCATTCGCATTGGAATAACCTGAGGTGGCGGTTCGTCCAGTCCCCGATTCCAGTTGGACATTCGGCTGCAGACGCAATTCATCCTTAACATGCCCCGCCAACTGTGGCATTCCAACGATCACTCGCGTGGCTGGCGCCGCTGTGGCCGGCGCTGATGTGGCCGGCGCTGATGTGGCTGGATTGACCCGTTTCGGTTCGCCTTGCCCAGTCGCCTTCGATGGGGTAGTCGCCTTCGATGGGGAAGTCGCCGCCGATGAGGCAGTCTCCGCCGAGGTCGGGATGACGGTAGACTCCGGCCACGAGATCAGCCCCGACTCGAACCGTGCTGTATCAATCAGACCATCGCGTTTTTCGCCTAACTGGATCTCGCCTGGATCGAAGTTGCTCGGTTCACTGAGCCCCGACTCAAACCGTTCCGAGCCAAACAAGTTCACTTGAGAGGGTTCGGCGGATATCGACGAAGGCGTTGTCAAAAGAACATGAGTAACAGCACACACCCAAGCCATCGCAATCGAATCGATGCGATACCGGTTGGTTGGCTTGCGGCGTATCATAAATTGCATTGGATTGCGGTTCAAACGTACAGTAGGTGTTCGCTCCGGCCCTGCGGTGAACGATGGGTTTCAGGGGGAAGTGTCGGGGGCTTCATGGAAAGGGAGGTCAGGAACCACAAGCTAAAACGCCCGTAGGCGCGATTCGCATTCTTGGTTCCTGGCACCCTTTCCGATCAAAAAGCTTAGGTTAGGTTTAGGGTTAGGCGAAATAATGACGGGTTTATGTCTCCCCGTGCGATGTGCGACCCGGAGGGTTGTACCAGTGGTATCGGCAATGAGTTCCTCCACGTCGTAGCAATTCCCTCCCCGATGAGGCAATTTCAAACATCTTCACAAGCTGCGAATTCCCTTGACGGGTCGTCTTGCCAAAAATTTTGGGTTTACTGTCAGCTTTCGACCACGAAAGGACTTCCTTGAATTGGGGCCGGTGCGGTCCTGCTGGGATCACTCTGGGTATAAATTGAACGCAGTCTTCTACATTGAACGCAGTCATCAATAATCCACGTAATGCCAGCGACGAGGACCCCTCGAGTATTGGTGTCGATAAACCGGACCCGTTGGATCCTGCGATTGGCTTGGATCCTGCGATTGGCTCAGCGACGCTTGATTCGGGGGGGCTCTCACGTTCAAGTTTGCTCACGTTAGCCATCGTGGGCATCGTTTTATGCTTGATCTCCCCCTTATTGTTTGTCTCTTTGCTTGCGGATGACGTAACAACCCAGGCGGCTGCCAGGGCCCGTGAAGCGGCGGTGGGAATTGGCGTGATCTTGCGTGCAACTGCACGTCGCGTGATTCAATTCGGAGCCCGCGGGGCGATGCGTACCGCTGCATCCACCGTCATGCGAGCAGTTGCACGAACATTAACGCGGCGGTTAACTCGCGTGGTTTTGCATTCGGCTGCCGGGGCCGCGTCGCGTCACCTGCTTGCAGGTGCGGTCGCAAAAGAGGAGATCGTTTCACACCAGAAATCGATCCTGTCGCTAGTGATTGGCGTGATCGGCTTGGGATTTTCGTTTATCGGCAGCGTTTATTTAGCCAGCAATGCCTCCCAGGCATCGCTTTCGGATCAATTTGGATCGTCATGGATGACGATGATCGCACTTTCCTCCTTGCCGTTGTTGGTTTATGCGGCCTTGATTCACTTTGCCGGTCGCGTTCACGGTGCGACGACCCGCTTTGCGACGGAGGTCGACGGAATCCTGCTGCAGGGCTACTTCACCGGAGCCGGTTCGTTCCTACCGATGTTGACGGATATGGTTATTTATGGAACGCCGAAGCAGCGAGGCCAGGTCGCTTTTACCGCCCTGTCACTACTGTATGCGTGTCACCTTGTGTTGTTGTTGATCTCCACGGCTACCGGTAGTCCCATGGCATTGTTTACTTCGAGCATGTTTTTGATTTACGCGTTCATCTATTGTTTTCCGATTCGTCCAATGGAAGGTCATGCGATTTGGCATCAGAGCCGACCGCAATGGTGTCTTATCTTTTTTCCAATTCTCGGCTCGTTCTTGTTCGCCCTGCCGAGTTCTTTGTTGGACATAATTTGATGTCGTCTTCTCCCTCGCCGGAAAGACCGCCGAGATATCGTTTGAACGTCGCTGGACTTCGGATCACGTTGTTGCTGGTGATTTTAGGCTGGACGTTTGCGTACAACATGCTGATCAAGGGCCAGCATCCGGTTCGAGCGTTCTTTAAAATCTTGGACACGATCAGTGACGACTTTGTCGGCGGGTCGGCCGTGGCGTTAGCCGTTGGATGTGGCATCGTGATCGTGTTTTCGGTAACCAAGCTTTACACGCAGGTGATCGCCCACGTCTATTCCTTTCGAATACTCGAAGACCTCGTTTACGACGAACTGTTCCAGAAACGCTATCGCAGATTCTTTTCAAGGTTGATGCGGATCGACGAGCAACCGACCCCTGACACTGTCTTTCCTACTCGGATTAGTTCTCTCGTCTTAGCGTTGTGTTTGCTCTACACGCTGAGTTGGGTTTACGTCTTGTTGTTCAGCGAAGCCTTGTACTTCGTCTGCTGGAGTGCCGGCGTCCGATTGCCGCTGCGGGATCCCCAGAGCTTGCTGTTGGTGCCGATGTTGGCCATGGCGATCCCTTTTTCAGCACGGGTGATGGCCTACATTCGCTATCCGTATGCCCAAGACTACGCGGACTTTATGCCCGGAGCCTTGTTTGTCCTGTTGTTGGTCGGTGCGATGGGCAAATTGTATGGATCTTCGGATCACGTGTTTTTTCTAGTTCAAGTGTTTGAAAATCGCGAGTTCCTGCAATCGTTTTTGCGGAACGGCGCGTTTCTAGCATTCATTCCCTTGTTTTTCGAAGCAGCTTACTGGTTCACCGACATGCAGCGCTGGGAAACGGCTCAAGACGAGCTGGATTCAAAACCTGAACAACTAAATTCGGAGGAGAGTGTTTGATGCGATTTGAATGTAATTTTGGCACCTTGGGTGGCGGCAAGTCGGTGGCTCGCAGCGGAGACGGAAGTCGTTTTCGTATTGCGTTGTTGGGCGATTTTTCGGGACGCGCAATGACCGGTCGACTCGAGACTGGCGATGATCTTGCTACGCGTAAACCGATTCGCGTGGATGTCGATAATTTGGATGACATCATCGAGCGGATGGGCATCTCGGTGCGGTTACCCATGGGCTCCGATTCAGAATCGATCGAATTGGAAATCGAGTCGATGGACGATTTCCATCCCGACGAATTGGTCGATAAAGTGGAGGTTTTCGACGAATTGAAATCGCTCCGACAACGGTTGCTGCATGATCGCACCGCGAAAGCGGCAGCGGAGGAAGTGCGTCAGTGGGTCGACGAAGCGGACTTGGTATCGCTGCGGAGTCGCCAACGAAAGGCAAAGCGAAAGAGTGGAAGTCGCGGGAGTACCGTTCCGGTCGGAGGCAAATTGAGTGACTTTGCCCGTTTGACCGGAAAACCCATCGCCGCGGATGATTCCGACATCGATGTCGAAGAGCTCGTCAAGCAATTGATCGCTCCTTACGTCCAAGCCGACGCGGATCCCGATCAAGAGGCGCTCGTTGCGGCTGTGGACAACAGTTTGTCGGGCACCATGCGGTCGCTGCTGCATCAAGCGGATTTTCAGGCGATGGAGTCGATTTGGCGCGGTGTCGATCTTCTGACTCGGCGGTTGGAAACGGACAGCTCGCTGCAGTTAGTGCTGTATGATGTTTCGGCCGAAGAGCTCGCGGCTGACTTAAGCGAGGTCGATTCCCTCGAAGATTCAGGGCTGTACAAGTTGCTGGTTGAGCAACCGGCGATGGACGCGTCGCAAGGGTCGCTGGCGGCGATTCTGGGGCACTATGTCTTTGATGAAACTCCACCCCACGCCGAGTTGCTTGGCCGGATTGCCAAGATCGCTGCAGCAGCCGAGGCACCCTTCGTGACCTCGATTAGTAAGCACGTTCTGGATCGAAAGAAAGGCGAAGAGCCGCACCCGCTGGTCGCCGAAGCTTGGTCGACATTGAAGGAGATTCCGGAATCCAAATACTTGGCCCTGACGGTGCCCCAGTTTCTGTTGCGTTTGCCTTACGGAAAGAAAAGTGATCCGGTCGATGCCTTCGCGTTTGAGGAATTCACAGCGCAATCGGGAGTCTCCGGAATGCTGTGGGGCAACGGCGTTTTGTTGTTCGGGTTGATGCTTGGGCAAACGTATTCTGCCCAGGGACTGAAAAAAATGCAGATCGGATCGATCATGTCGTTCGATGACATGCCGTTTTACTACTGTAACGATGCCGATGGTGATCAGATCGCGCTGCCCTGTACCGACCGATTGCTATCCCAACGGATGGCGCATGCCGTGATCGATGCCGGCTATATCCCGGTGCTCTCGATTCAGGGCCAACCGGTGGTGCGATTGGGGAGTACCCGCAGCGTGGCAGGAGTCGAATTGGCGGGCGTTTGGCCTGAGAGCGCGGAGGCGTCGAAAATGCAGGCGGAAGATCGCC
The DNA here is from genome assembly GCF_007860095.1 of Novipirellula galeiformis. NCBI lineage: Bacteria > Pseudomonadati > Planctomycetota > Planctomycetia > Pirellulales > Pirellulaceae > Novipirellula > Novipirellula galeiformis. Next base: position 743,415 of record NZ_SJPT01000004.1, read on the forward strand.
AACGGGCCTCCGAGCGAGAGGCCGAATTGCGGTCCACCGTCAAGCCGCGTGTTACCCAGGACGGAGAGGAATTTCGCGACGACCTGATGCATGCAATGAAGGATGACACGTTTGACGACGAAGATGACGAAGACGAAGAAGATGACGACGATGAGGATGGCTATGGCGGTGACGAAAGCGAGGACGACGATGGCGATTCCGACGCGAGCGACGATTCCGATGACGATTTGGACGCGTTGTTAGCTAGCTTGAGCGATGATTCGGATTCCGACGATGATTCCGATTCCGATTCGGACGAGGACGCCTCAGCGGACGATGATGATGAAATGGATCCGGAGTTAGCCGCGTTGTTAGCTGATTTGTAGGGACGGACAAGGATTCAATGTCTGTCAGGTGTTGCTAGCGACCTGCCTTATCTTAATAGGGCAGCGCCCCCCATTAAGGGCGTTGCCCTACTTTGCCGTACCGACTTCATTGCTGTAACGACTTCATTGTCTGGGAAAAATCATGCGTGATAAGTTAGACGGACTGAGCGATTGGTTAGTGAAGATGAGTCGTGTCCCTGGACTTGGTTTTCTAGAAGGGCACGCGGAATCCTTGACTGGCCTGAAGCATACCGTCGAAGGGCACATCAGCACCTTTGAAGCGCACAAACAGGGCGTTGAGGAGGGAGCCGAATCGATTAGAGATTTGGCCCGCCGAAAGAAAGGCGGAACCGAGACGGCGAAGACCACGGAAGCTTCCGAGAGCGGCTCATCCGGGGGGGGCAAGCGGGCGAACCGTAGCAAGCCGGTGTCCAAGAAAACACCGTCAAAATTGGCAAGCGGTTCATCCTCGACGTCTGACACGCCTCGCTCGGGAAAAAGCAAGGAAGCCCAAGAGAAGCAAAAATTGGCGATGCGGTTGCTGAAGCGAAGACGGTAGACTCGCTTTTCGTTGTGTCTCGTGATCAACACGACGACCTTTCCTCCCGATGACCTCGATCCAACCACTCACGAGAATCAACCTTGGCGACTGGCTTTGAACTCACGACGGCACTCGGCCCTGACAAGCTATTCTTCGGTCGAATGGTGGGGCGTGAGTCGCTCGGCGAACCCTACCGTTATGAATTTCATTTGCTAGGTAATGCAACCGACGTCGACTTCGATGACTTGGTGGGGACCCACTTGTCGATGAAAATGGATTTTGGTGCCTCCGATCCCCGATACTTCAGTGGAGTGATCACGCGAATCTCTCATGCCGGATCGGTCCGCTCCCATGATCATTACGTGGCCATTGTTCGCCCTCAGTTTTGGTTGCTCAAACAGTCAGCAGATTGCCGAATTTTTCAAGACGAAACCATCGCGGACGTGATCAAGACGGTTTTGAAAGAAAATGGGGTCACGCTTTGCGATGAACTCAAAGAAACGTACCAACCGGTTGCGTATTGTGTTCAGTACCGAGAATCTAATTTCGCCTTCGTCAGCCGGTTGATGGAACAGGTCGGCATCTCGTACTTTTTCAAACACTCCGATTCAGGTCATGAGATGGTGTTGGTCGATGGGACCGGTTCCCACTCTGCGATTGACGGGGAAGCGACAATTCCCTTCCATCGCATTGGAACAAGTGGACAGCATCTGGCTCATATCTGGGATTTCCAACCTGGCCGGGCCGCGACCTCCGGTAGTTTTGTTACGACCGACTACGACTTCGAAAAGCCGAGAGCGGACCTGGAGACGAAAGCGCTGTACGAGGGAGCTTACGATTTAGAGCAGGGCGAGGTCTATGATTATCCGGGCAAGTACACCGAAGCGGCGGACGGCGAAGCATATACCAAGGTCCAATTGCAGGCGCGTCAGGTCGCCGACAGCGTCGGCACCGGCGAAGGCAATGTACTGGGGTTGGCTGCGGGTGGTTTATTTACGCTCGAGAAGTTTCCACGCAAAGCCGACAACATTGAATACCTGTTAACGGAAACGGACCTGCGGATCGAAGGGTTCGATTTCGAGGATCCTGGTGACCGTCGCTACACGAGTGACGAGGATTTTGAACGGGCGTTTCGCATTCGCTTCAAAGCGATCCCTGGCGATGTCACGTTTCGCAATCTACCGCGCACGCCCCGGCCGATGATGGGGGGCCCTCAAACTGCGGTGGTGGTCGGGAAGAGTGGCGAAGAGATTTGGACGGACAAATACGGACGAATCAAGGTTCAATTTCACTGGGACCGACTCGGGGAAAAGGACGAAAACACCACCTGTTGGATGCGCGTCGCACAAGCTTGGGCCGGGTCGGGATGGGGCAGCATCTTCATTCCACGAATTGGCCAGGAAGTGATTGTTCAGTTTCTCGAAGGCGACGTGGATCAACCAATCGTGATCGGCAGCCTTTACAACGCTGACCAGATGCCGCCGTATTCGTTGCCGGACAACCAGACGCAAAGCGGAATCAAAACTCGCAGTACGAAAGCGGGGACCAACGAAACGTTTAACGAGCTGCGTTTTGAGGACAAGAAGGACGAGGAGCAGATCTACCTGCATGCCGAAACCGATTTTCACCGCGTTGTCGAAAACAACGATACGTTGGAGGTCGGGCTTAGCAAAGGAGAGAAAAGCGGCGAGGGGAATCAGACGATCGACATCTACAACGATCGCACCATCACGCTCGAAAAGGGCAATGATTCCTTGACGATCAAAGAAGGGGATCGAACCACCGAGATTAAAAAGGGCGACCTCACCCTCACCGTCTCCGAGGGCGAGCGTACGGAGACGATCGAAAACAACGACGCGTTGACAATCAAATCAGGGAATCACTCGATTGATGTCGACTCCGGCACGAGCAAGATCACCGCAGCGCGGTCGATCAAACTTGTCGTCGGTGGCAGTAGCATCGAAATTACGTCATCCGGGATCACCCTAAAGGCACCCAAAATCGAAATCAAAGGTGACACGAAAGTGGATGTCAGCTCGGCGATGACCACGGTGAAAGCTTCGGGCATCATGACCGTTAAGGGCAGTGTCGTTAAAATTAATTAGGCGGTCATGGTTTATGATGAAAGTTACTCTCAGCGTTGTCGCTGGCCAGCACCGAGGTCAGCGGATGGTTGCCCAGCACGGATTGGTCACGCGGTTCGGGCAAACCGAATGGGCTGATTTCAGCTTCCCCCTGGATAGCTCGATGGCGGAGTTCCACTTTGCCCTGGACTGTCGAGAGAAGCGATGCGTATTGCAAAGTCTGGGGGCAGCCCCGACGTGGGTGAACGCCGCGGAAGTTAGCCAGCAATTACTGATGCCGGGCGATGCGATCCGCGCCGGGGAGACCGAGTTCATTGTCTCGATTGAAGGGATGGATGAAAGTTTATTGGCCGCTGCGGATGATGACGAATCGGGCGATCGTGGATCGACCGACCCGGTTGCCGCCATCGCGATCGGAATGACCGCGGTCGAAGTTTGTATGCGATTAGAATTGGAAGACGATGCGCCGCGATTGGCCAGAGATTGCTCCAGTTCCTTGGAGTTGATGCAGCTTCTGGCCGCTGCAGGCGACTACCGTCAAGCGCTGCGCGTTCGCGCATTCACGCTGGGTCGACGCCCTGGTATCGCATGGGGTTGCCACCTCGTTCAAGAAACGTTCCAGGATCGCATCAGCGATATTCAGCAGGCGGGCTTGGCCGCTGCCGTTGCCTGGACGCATTCGCCGGTTCAAGAAAATTCGCTGCATGCCGAAGCGGCTGCACAACGTGCCGATTATGAGGGGCCAGGGGGGATGTTGGCCGCGGCTGCATTTTGGAGCGGCGACAATATCGCCCCGGCGACGTCGCCTCAACCGGTGAAGCCCGATGATGCTTTGGCGAGTCACGCAGTCGCCGCGGCACTCGCGATCGCGATTTATCATCATCGCACGCCGCCTATCGAGGAACAGTTCAAGCACTACACGATGGTCGCCGCAGCCATCGAGTCGGGTGAGTTGAAACTTTACGACACTTGACCGAGGATCCCGTCATGGTCACCAGCCAAGGTTGGCGAGACATTCCCCACAGCCGACGCAGCCCCGCCAAGCGATTGGCGCGATTGGCGGTCGCTGCTGCGCTGCTTGCATTGGTGGGGTGGTTCATCATGGCGTTGGTGTCGCCGTTTCAGCATCCCAATACCCATTTCGTCTACGCGATTGCGGGCGATGATCCGGTCGCAGGCGTCGCTCCGCCCCCCTACGCGCTGGAACAGTACGCTCATCTGACACCGCTGAAAACCAGCTTGGCAAAATCGGGTGACAACCCGCCCATGGTTGAATTGATGCCTCTGTCCACGATCGGAATTGGCAATCTTGCCCAGACGCCATTGGGCGAATCGATCGACGCCAACGACGCCGTCCTGATCTATGTGTCCGCTAACGAGGGCGAAAGTCAGCCGGTGCCAAGCACGAGCCCTAGCAACGAAGCGAGTCCGCCTCTATCAACCGCCACCCTGCGGATTGGCGGGTTGGCCGACGGATCGATCGAGATGCCAGTCACACAAGTCATCGATCAAGTTCGACGCTTACCCGGTCGAACGAAGTTGTTGATCTTGGATACGTCAACCAATCTGCTGGCCGACCGTGGGACCGTACTGCCCGGGACGTTCACACGCCAAGTCGCGACCGCCGTGCAACAGACCGGGGACCCAACGTTATGGGTGTTAACCTCTCATTCGATGTTAGAGATGACCCATCGGTCGCCGGCACTCCATCGCACCGTGTTCGCCTACTTCGTCGCTCGTGGGTTGAAAGGCGATGCGGACTTAGACGGGGACCAGTTGATCGATACCGATGAGTTGTTGGTCTATGTTCGTGGCAGTGTTGCGGATTGGGTGCGACAAATCAGTGATGGGTTTACGACGCAGACACCGCAACTGCTGTGGGGCGGCGGCGGACCTGACACCGCTTGGCCGTCGGTTCCGTTGTTGTCCGTTGGCAGTGTGCCCGAAGAGGCACGTGAGGGTGACGTCCAAGACAGTTTGGCCGAAGCAAGGCAGCCTCGCGAGCGTGGAAAGTGGGAGAACGTATTTCGCGAGCGCGCAGCCAATCGGATGCGACCGTTAATCAACCCTGTTCGCGATAAATTGACCGAAGCTCGGGTGCCCGAAATCACTTCCGAACTGCGTGGGCTCGAAGCTAATTCGGGTAGCAAAGCTGCGAAGCCGTCATCGGAAAAAAAAGACGGCAAGGAAGGCGAACCCGCTAAGGCACCCGCACCGTCGGATGCTGTCCCAGAGAATCAGACGGGAAGTCCGCAGCCGAACGATGCCGATGACCCATCCGATTCGGATGCCAGCGGTATTGAACCCACCGATCCGCTTCAAGATGTTTCGCTGCTGGATCAATTGGCCCAAGCTTGGAGCATCCACGACCAATTGACCATTGCACAGGGGCAATCGCCTCGGCCACTCGATTACGCGCCCGATCTCTGGTGGGATTACCGTCAACAACTCTTGGCGGTCGATGAATCGATCCGTTGCGGTTTGCGATTCGAAACGCGTCCGCTGTCACGGTTGCTGACCGAAGAATTGCTGCCGATGGCGACGTTGCTGGATTCCGCCACGGTCGCGAAGCAAAATTCGGATCGCCTTGTCGATCGATTTTTGCGAAGACGCCCCACGATTGCGTTGGCAAGTGACCTCGGTTCGCTGGCATTGCTAGAGGCAACCGATTCGTCACATCAACGTTGGAATGAATCCGAGCGGAAAGCCATTGATCAATACGCTCAGCTGATTGACCAAGAGTTACCCGATGGTTTCCTGAAATGGATCGAGGAATCTTGGCAAGATGATTTCCAGCGGATTACCGAATTGCGATTGGCAAAGCAGTTTGCATCTTTAGCAGCAACCGACTGGGCGCTCGTCCAAAAACTACTTCGCACTGCGATCGTAGGCGAGCGAGCGGCTGTGTCGGTTGCTTCGCTAGCCCCGCTTCAAGACGATTTGAAGGTAGCGGATTCGCGACGCCGCGATGCGGAGCGGTGGATGCTCGACCAATTGAAGTCGGATTGGCGATCGGCCGCAGGAAATCGACTCGCAGCCGCCGAAGCAAGCTACATGCGGTTGTTGGAAATCGCCGATGCTCGGCTTCGTCTCGATCGACTGACCAACGAATTGTTGGCCGATCTACCGTTCCTGATCGCACTCCAACGCCATGCCCATGCCGATTTGACTCATCCCTTGCCGAGGAGCGAAGATCTCCATCAAGTACTCGGTCGCTTGGCGTCGTTAAGCATTCGAATCTCCGAAGACACGTACCCTGCTGACCTTCAAAACGTTGCTCGACAACTGCAAGCATTGCTCGAAGACTTACGTCGTGGATTCAACGATTCGGCAACACAACGGTTGGTCCAGGGACCGATACGTTCGTCGGATGCTTGGTACATGAGTCTCGTGCTGCAAACTCCGCTGTTGTCAGCGCAAAGCCGCATGAAATGGATCGCGGTTGTCGGCGAAATCGAAGCCGTCAGTCTGCAGGATTATTCGCCTCCGACCGCCGTGGCGTTAAACGCACAACGCGCTTACTCAGGCCATTGGCAAAATGACCCAGCACGACCCACACGCCTGGCGAATCTGCAACGTCAAGCGAATCATTGGGTCCGTTGGCAGTCAATGTTGCTGGAGATTGCCGATCCGATTGGCCCGTCTGATGATGGTGATTCCGCGGAGGTTGCCGACCCAGATAAATCGTTGCTCACTCGTTCACCGTTGATCGCACCCTCCGTGCGGCAAACACTTTCCGATTGGGTCGCCACACCTCGCAGCATTGATGAATTCAGCGCCGCGTACGATCAATTGCGAACGTCCTTGACGAACGACCATGAACAGTGGCCGGTTCGGTTAGTCCAATGGCTAGAGCAGTCAAGCGATTTGAGTGACGCTCCGCAGCGTGACGAACGACGGTCCCGATTGCATCAAACGCAACTAGCGATTCGAACGGTTGTCCCCGCTCTAAGCGATTTGTTTGATCCTGGTGCTGTTGCGATGCGAATCGATTCGGCGGAGCGGTATGATCAATTTGTTTGGCAGGCGGATCGCGATCGCGAGGCGATTGCCGAATCATTACCGACAAATCTTGAATTGCATCTGGCGTCTGCACAACGCTATCGGTCGCTCGCGGCAGCCGAGACCATGCAGCCATCGCTAAGTCTCGTTCCTACTCCAGCGATTGCAATGGAAGCGACCGAAAGCATCGTCTTCTCGCCCCAAGAGTCCGAGATTTCCACCGACGTCACCATCGTCAACCGAAGTCGGGAAGCTACCGAGGTTTGGTTGGTGGTGCAGTTCGATCCGCGTTACATCAATCTGCATTCCGAACGGACGCCCAATGTTTATGAAGAGACGGCGCTGCGAGACGAATTGAATTGGTTGGTTCGCGATGCAGACGACGAGTTGCAATTGCTGGTCAGCACTTCGGCGAACGGTGGACAACAAGCTGAGCAAGCTGGGAAGCTCAATCGTCTTCGTCAAGCGGCCCGGTATCCTTTCCGTCCTGATGTCGCCGATCTGCCGCCAACGTTAAAGTTGCAACCCGGAGAATCGCAACCCGTGACGTTGACGCTGTTGCGTCAAGATCAGGTTGGCAATCGGTCCAAGGTGGTCGTTCGCGCGTTGACGGCGACTGACCATTCGCGATCGGACGTTTCCATTCGGCTCCCCGATCGCACTGCGGTGGCCATCGCGATTCAAGGTGATCCGCAGACGTGGACAACCGAGGGCACGCAACCGACGCTGCATCCCTATCCGAATCGCGCGACGTCGTACCGCATTTCGCTCCACAACACACGCGGCAGCGATTTTGACGCGATGGTATCGGTGGTCGCTCCCGTCGATTCGATGCCGTTGAACGTACCTGAAACGATGTTACCCGCATCCGCAGCCGACCATTGGCTCAACGATTTGTCGACGGTGACGTTGGTTTCACCCCGACCGATCACCTTACCGGCCGACGCTCGTCCGGTGGAACTGCTTCCCTCACCACCGCTTCCACCGAAGGGGAGCGATTCGGAAGCCGCAGTCGCCCCAGACGCGGTTCCATCGGACTCCGCTGAACCCACCGATGCGGAACCCACCGACGCCGAAGCACCTGCAATCTCAATCACGCATGGTTTGCTCGTGGTGATTCGTGATGCGGCGACCGGCACCACCGCGATCCTTCCGATCCAATGTTCGCCTCAACGTCCGCGCCGCTACGTTCAGCCTCGGGTCCGCTATGACGCGGCCGTCGGCAAGCTCGTCATTGATGTCGAGGCGGTCAAAGGTTTTGTGGTCCCGGCGGAAGGAATTCCTATCCAAGCTCGGCTGTCCGATGATGCCGAGCCGGGGGTGAATTTAACACTCGCAGGACGCTTGCACGCGAACGAAACTAATCTGCGTCTGAGCGCCGACATCCCGACGAATGATGACACGCAGTTGCTTGTCGAATTGGATGTCGATCAGTTTCCCCGAGCCTTTTTGTACCGCTTGCGTCCCACCAACTCGCAACCGTCGGTATCCGAATGGACCGATCGCAGCCGTGTGGTGATCACGTCTCCGATACCGGGCAAGGCTTTTGCGTCGCCCGCAGAGCCGATCGAGGTCGAGGCCCGAGTCGATGCACCGGTGGGTTCGTTCTTGAATCCTCGCGACCAGTTTGCGATCGGGATTGATGCCGATCGCGATCGTGAATTCCGCGATGAGTCTCCCCTTGTATTGCGATCGGATCGGCAGGTGCGAATTGGTTGGCAGCCCCCCAAAGCTCCCTTGCCGCCTGGCACAGGAACGTTTGACATCGTCAGTGAGGTGAGCGATTTCAAGTTGCCGATCCCCGCGGGGACGCTGGCCGACGCCCGCGTAAATTTGCTGGGGCATCTGCGTACCGGACAAACCGAAGTCTGGAGTGACCCGGTCGAGATCGTTTTGGACGGTCAGCCGCCTCGACTTGGTGCGGTCAGGGTCTTGCCCAGTCGATCGGTCGTCGAAGAAAAACCGCTCGAAGTCTCCGTCGCCGTTGATGACGAAGGTTTATCGGGGGTTGCTGAGGTCAAGATTGGTTTTGCGGTGACCGGGACAACCTCTTTTTCAGAGGTTCCACCAGCGGTAAAGGCGACGCTAACACCGAGTGGTGCGTGGGCGACCACGTTGCCGACGTCAGGGCTAATAGCGGGGACGCACACCATGTTGCTGCAGGCAACCGATGTGGTTGGCAACGTCGGTCCTCCCACGTCAATTTCGTTGCGAATTCGTTCCGCAGCCGAAATGGAAGCGGAGGCGCAACAACCGAAACTTGTCAGCGGTCGGGTCGCACATGGAAAAACTCCCGGTGCGGGTGCGAAAGTGGATTTGTTCACGGTCGAAGAGACACCACGTTTGATCGCCACACGCGTCGCCAACGCTGCTGGCGAATTTCGCTTTGCCAAGGTTGCGCCCGGCAGCTACATGCTAAAGAGCAATGCGTTCGTCAGGAATCATTATTGCTCGGGTGAACAAGAAGTGGTGGTGCCTGAGGGCAATAAGACAATACAGCCGATTCAGATCATGATTGAATAAACGTGATTCAATCGATTAGAAAACCAACGTTGACCAAGGATACATCCTCATGGGTTTACCCGCAGCACGCGCGACCGATATGCAAGTTTGCCCAGCGGTTACAGCGATCGTGCCCCACGTGGGCGGACCGATCGCGATGGGCTGTCCCACCGTGCTGATCGGTAATTTACCAGCGGCACGAATGGGAGATCCGACCGTTTGCGTCGGTCCTCCTGGCACCGTCACCGGTGGATCCCCAATGGTACTGATCGGTGGCAAGCCTGCGGCGCGACTAACGGACGCCGCCGGTCATGGTGGGGTGATTTCGGCACCAGGCTGCCCGACCGTCCTGATTGGATGACCCGCACCTACCCGCTCCGCCATCCCGTGCCCGAACCACCGCCAGAAGTTTGGCGTGAGTGGGATGTGCGTAAAGCTCTTTATGATTTAGTTAGTCGGCGAGCGCTAGACGCGGATATTTCATAACCCGAAGCGTAAGCGAGGGACCCTTCGTAAAATCCCTCGCTCACGCGTCGGATTATGATTTTGTTTGCGCACATGATTCAAAATGCGTAACACGTTGTTGAATAATCGGTTAGGACAATCTTGCTCGGTCTACGACACCCTGTGGGGTCGGTTGGGACATCCACGCTGGCCTTCCGGTGGTGTTCGCTGCGCTCAAACCACCGGCTACTGTTGGTCATCCCGTCGGGATGAAAATTGCGCAAACCACAAACCCCACAAACCCAAATTTTCCACAGCCCAGACTGGCGATCACCGGCTCATCGCTATGCGCAGCATTGCGAGTAAATCAACCAGCCGTTAGGGAGCGACTTGGAGTGTCCGTTTTGATTGCGACGGAGGCGGCATTAGCCCAGGTGTTATAGGCGAATTTTACTTAATCCCTGCGATATGCTCAGGCCGCAGGACCCGAATTGCCGATGCCACTTTAGGCTTATAGTCACATAGGGCGCATTCGGATGGGTGCAGTCGTTTGAACTCGTTTAGGGCAGCTACGTGAATTTTGGGCGAACAGATCGGCTATGCTGTTTGCTGGCATTGTGGTGTTTGATTAGCAGCGGGTGTTCATCGGTACCGATTGTTCCCCCAGCTCCCCCAGTGCCGACACCGCCGACCAGTGCCACCGTGGGGACAACCACGTTGGTTGCCATTGCCGCTCCTGCTCCGGCGAGCCCCAGTTGCACACTGCCGGAGTTTCTGGGGATTAACCAAGTCATCGGTGGCACGGCTGGGCTGCTTCGATTGCTTCGTGATCGAATTACCGCTCGGCTCGGTGGTCGGTTTCCCGGACTCGAACCCAAGCCCCCGTTGTTGGCACTGACCGACCCCGCCAATCTCAGTCCCGACGCTCCCGCCAGCGTTCAGGCAGCCGCCAAGGTCAAGCAACAGAAAGATGCGGCTGCACAAAAGGCGAAAGCAGCCGAGTATTTAGCAACCGTCGGTTGTGGTTGCTACGAGGGCGTTGCCGAAGCATTAGCTGCGAATCTGACCGATTGCAGTGAAGAGGTGCGTTATGCAACCGTCAAAGCACTTCGGGCAGTGGCTCAACAGGATTGCTGCTCCTGTGGCAAGAATAGCTGCTGCACCTTGGAAGTTCACCAGGGGTTATCGCGATTGGCGTGGGACGTCGATAGCACAGGCTGCTTTGTCGAGACATCGAGCCGAGTTCGTCGGACGGCGCGATTGGCACTGGAACATTGTTGTGTCCCGATCGGGAATCCCGACGAACGATACGATCATTTGCCAGCGGAAGGTCCTGAACTCGAAGAGGGAGAACTGCTTAGCAAAGCATCGCGAGCGATTGGCGAACTCGTACGGCATGCGGCAGAACCAAACTCCGTCACGTCTCAGGTCCTGGTCCGCGTTAACGGCGAGCCAATCCTGGCTGAAGAAATCCTGGCCACGGTGGAACAACGCTTTGTTGAGAGTGGCGAGTCGATCCAATCCGCGAGTGACAAGCGATTGCAATCGTTGATGGACGAAGTGCTTGAACAGGCGATCGACCGCAAAGTGCTCGCCCAAACCGCCCGCATTGTGCTATCCGTTGCGGTCCGCGAACGGTTGCAAGAGCAATCCACCTTCCCATTGGGCAATCCCATTGGCCAAGTCGCTTACGACGAAACCACGCTGAATGCTCGCTTTGAGTTATCGCTCGCCGAGGAGTTGCTGCGTCGCCAAGTGGATCATGATGCTTTGGTGGACCAAGCGGCCGTGACAACTTGGTATCAACAGCATGCGGAACTTTATCGAGCCCCGGATCAGATCCGTTGGCAACAGTTTTCAGTCAACGCGAGCGAGGTGGGCGATTCCGATCTCGCGACCGAGTTTTTGGCGTATGCAAAATTAGCCGCCACCGGTTTTCGTAGCGAACCGCCGACCGGCTATGACGAGCGGTACGTGCATCGCAAAACGTTTGACTTTATGACACTCAACGATGTCGCGTTTCCGGCGATTCGTGACTCCTTGGAATCGCTCAAGCCGGGACAGGCCAGCGAGATCATGACAAGTCCACTCGGGGCATCGTTTGTGCTCGTTAACGAGATTCGACTCAGTCCGCCCAAGCCGCTAGAGGATGTCACACGTCAGGTCAAAATGGATATTCTCGAAGACCGACGGAAAGCAGCAGAAACCGCGTACATCGCACAATTAAGGACGCAAGCTCGGATTCAATATGCGGGTGACGAGCCAGCGGAACCAGAAGTCCCAGGAAAACTAGACGTCCCAGCGGAGTTGAAAGTCATTAAGCCTGTCGTCGATTCCGAGTCGACCGAATCGAAGATCTTATCGCAATCGCAGGGCGGTTCAGGCCCGGAAACAGCCCAACTATGAATGCCAATACCGTTAATGAAGTTCGCCGACGATTGCGATCCCGTCGCCGCATACGCGCAATCGCAGTCGGATTGCTGTTTGCTGTTACCCTCGCCTTCATTGGGTTGTGGGTTTATGAACTGGTCCATCGACCAAGATTGACGCCGTTGATCTCTGCGACGGTCACCGATTACGCATGGCCCGTGCTGCCTAACGCCTGGGCCGATGAAGACGCGCGGCGATTAGCAACGCTCGATCAAGAAACGGTTCAGATCTTTGATGCCTCGCCCGATTGGCAAAGTCGTGAATTGGCACTCAAACGCCTCGACCATGATCTCGATTCCATTGTTCGCTCAGGGGCGATGACCGGGACCGTGATGTTCCATTTTAGCCTTCATGGACGAGTGGATTCCAACGGCATTCCCTACCTGATGCCTACGAACGCGTCGCCACTGGATTCAGAATCGTGGTTGCCAATCGCAGAAATCCTGAACCATATTTCGGACCGCTTGCCTGCTACCGTTCACAAATTGGTCTTGCTCGACAGCAACCGCACCCTGTCGCATTGGCAAACCGGACAATTGCATAACACGTTTGCCGACCGACTTGCGTCGGCGATCGACCCCGCGCGACATCCGAACTTAGTGATCCTCAATAGCACCTCGCCCGATCAGATTGGGTGGAGTAGTCCGGCACTCGGTGGTAGTTTATTTGGCTATTTTGTCGCCCACGGATTGGCGGGTGCCGCAGACCATCCGGCCATCGCAGCGGAAGCCCAACACGCCCACTCAGGCAACGGGGACGGACGCGTCTCGGTCCAGGAACTCGCCGACTATTTGAATGCACAATTTAGTCGCTGGTGTCACGCTCACCAGATGCCGCGCCAAGCGGTAATGCGGTTGCCCGCCGAAGCGGACGATTTTGATTTGGTTTGGTCACTCTCGGGGAACAGCTTGCAGCAATGGCAAGACCGTTTTCAAGTCGACGCGACACCGTCGGTCACTCCGGCACAGCTCGATGCACTTTGGCAACAGGTGTCGCGATTGCCTCGAAAAGATTTGCTGGCGGTTGCACCTGAACCGTACGCGAAGCTTCAACAGAAAATGCTGTGGCTCGAGGATTTGGCGATAGCGGGTTCCGCCTATAAAGAACAGGCGAATCGTCAACGGACGCTGATCGAACGTGAGTTGAAACGAATCTCGGAACAAGTGCAGGAAGCTCCGGTTCAAACCTCTCCCGTGACCGTCCGACGGGTGTTGACGGGACAGTCGCAACCGATTTTGTCCGGTGCACCGGTTCCTTCTTCACAATTAGCCGTCACGATGGGGTGCGTGACATCCGCTGCGAGTGAAGCGGCAACGCAAAGTTGGAATGACTTGGTCGCACGACCCAGCGGATCTAAATTGCATTCGACGATCACGACGCTCGGGGCAACTCCTTCGGGTGGCGCCAACGCTAACGCAGCGACCGATGACCTGCAATTTCTAAAGTTGCTGCAGCGCTATGGCACCCTCAACCGCTGGACACGGCAGGATCCGGTGGTCGAAGTCTTGAAACTTCGAAATCAGGCCGATCAATATTCTGTCATGCGTTTGGACTCCGCAACGCAAGACATTCGCGCGACGGCGTGGTTAAAACAATCACTTCAACGTGCCGATCATGAGCGGTTGCGAGCCGAAGATTTGCTGATCGCGGGTGAAAATGCGGCAGCCGAATCGATCGACTCCCAATGGATGTCCGCTCGGCAAGCCTATCAATCCGTTGGTCAGCGACTCCGCCGAGTGATCGAAGCCTATTCGGTTCGCGACGAGGCGATGAATCGGCTGCCTTTTGTCGCTGAATCGATCGCGGGGCTACCCATCGACGCCTTGTCAGAATCCAACGGTGACGACGCCGTTGATACCCCCGATGACTTAGTCACGACTTTGGTTATTCCAGCTTTGCGCGATGCGATTACGCTCAATCGTCTTCTCGACGCGAATTCGAACTCTGGCGTCAATCCCGCTGCAAAATCGGATTCCGAGTCGGATGCCAGCGAACAAATTCCGTTTTTTGATGTGTCGGATCGACTGCAGCAGACGTTGGTTCAACTCGAGGGACAACTGGATCGATTTCTGACAAACCTCGCACAACAAGACGACATCACCAGCGCATCGATCCGGCAACTCAACTTGGCGCTGCGAGCCCCCGGTTTGCCTTGGCAACAACGCCGGAAACTACGTGAAATCCGTGATGCGGTTGCTGCCTCTCAGCACGTTACCGCGGAGGTTGATTCCGCATCCACATCATCGCCATGGGAAAACTTGGCCACGGAAACCACGACTGCTGCGGCAATCCCATCGTTGGACCGATTGCTTTCCTGGTCGGTTCATCCAGCGATCTTGATCACCCAAAGTGAACCAGCCAACCCTGCGACGTTGGCGGCAACCGATGCCGCGGCCTCGTCACCGGTGGTCGCCGTTGAAAATGGGGTAGAGCGAATTGAGCGGATGGGGTATCGGGTTCGCGAGTCGCTTGCGAACTGGACGGCCGACGCGGACTCGACACGCTTGATGACCGACCCCAGCGACCCGGCGGTTTGGTCCTCGGCCGCGCGAATGCAGCTTCAATGCTTGTCGCTGAGCAGCGGATCACCGAAACCCTCACCACTCGAACACGTTTGGCGACGCGATTTACAACAGCTACTGCTCTGGCACGCCGAGCGACAACTCGAAGCCTTTTTAGGCTCACCGCAATCCGATGTGCGGGGCCCCGGCGCGACGCCGTTTTTCGATTCGGCTTGTACCGATTGCTTAGCGATGATCGACCGCATTGGTCCCGCCGATGCCTCCTTGCAACGCCAGATCGCGAAAGTTCAAGGAGACCAAATCAAACGGCGACTGGGTGCCCGCAAAGGGTTCGCCATGAAAGCCGACACCTCGCCTTTGCCATCGCCACGGCCCTCGCCGGCGGGCCAATCCGAGGAATCGATCCATGTTACGGTCCTGCCACCTGCACCCGGTGAATTGCCTGATCGGGCGTTGCCGCCAGGCACCGCAGCGGTTTGGGTGCAGACATCCGATCGCCGTCAATTGACCGGCGCCGCAACGGTGCAATCCCCGCTCCCCGATGTTACAAGCTTTGACCTTGCGATTGCCCCCGATGTCGACGCAAGCAGCGGCGGGGAAGCAGAGCAACCGGTCAGCCCACGACTTGTTGTATCCACGACGTTTCGTGGTAACGAATACACGCAACCGTTTGTGGTTAATCGCTTGGGTGGCACGGTGGTGCAATATCAACCTCACCGCCATCACGACAGCCGGATCACATTGATCGGGCAACGACAACGGCGGGCATCGGTGATGTTTGTGTTGGATTGTTCACGTAGTATGGAGGAACCGCTGGCGGGAGAATCCGCGTCGGACGCTTCCACATCACGATTGGATTTGGCGAAGACTGCGTTGATCGAAATGCTGGACGAATTGTCACAGCAAGATGCCACCCGAGTCGGTGTCGTTTTCTTTGGTCACCGCGTTGCCTGGACACGTTCCGATCCACCTCAGCGTAGCCAGTCACCAAGTGCGGGGCCAAACGTCCCGGAGGGGCTGATGCCAAGTCTCGATATCGAGACCGTTTTACCATTGGGACGCTTTGATGCTGGGCAAGTGTTGACGCGACTTGATACGGTCCAACCATGGGGCCAATCACCGCTGAACCTTGCGCTCGTCGAAGCACTCAGCGCGTTTCGAAATGACGATGCTGACACGCAAAAAAGCATCATCGTGATTACCGACGGTCGTGACTATCAATTCACCCCCAGCCGTAGTGACATTCGCAAACCAGCCAAGGTCACTCGGCAAGACGTCTTGCGAGCCGCCGAGGGGGTCAATGTCCCAATCCATCTGCTCGGTTTTGGGCTCGATGCGAACGAGCGTGTTGCTACGGAGGCGGAGTTCCAACAGATCGCAGATGCCACCGGAGGCCAAGCGACCTCCGTCGACGACGCAGGTGAATTGGTGCGGCAACTTCGTGAGAGCCTCGCGATGGGGAGTTTCTCACTGCAGGATTCGTCCACGGATGCTCACTCGGATCATGGTGAGCATACGGTCGTTGCAACGCTCAACGGAACCGTGACGGTCGATACCGCGCTCACCGCCAGCGATCAATTTCGATTGGTCTTCGAATCTTTAAGCGAAGTGATTCCTTTGTCGGGCGGCGAGGCCTTGCAAATTCGATTGTCCGACGACGGTCGTCGATTTTTGCCCATCCCCTTTGAAAGTCAATTTCCACAGCGGGTGAATTTGGTCAAAGGTGCCAGCAACGAAAAAACTCCTTATCTACTGCGTGCCCACCGCCCTCAGCGTCTCGGTGCGGATGCGGTGTTCCCGGTTTCGATTCAATCCACCGTTGACCCTGTGACGCCACGGCCCGCGGAAACCTGTTTAATGGTGACCCCGGTGATCCGGGGTGTCGAAGATCGCAATCACCGCTACTGGTTCTACGATTCGAATTTTGAGCCTGGACAACCGGTGCCACTGCTCCGATGGAAAGCAGCCGATTGGCCCAGCGATGCTGATGCGGCTCAGTTGCGGTATTTCTGTAAGTTCGCCCCAACGGCGCCAATGGAAACGATCCCGCTGCAGAAGGTTTTGGATCAACCGGAATCCTTCGTCAGCTATAAGCTACCGGAATTCCCATCGATCCAATTGCAGATTTCCGTTAGTGATCGATCCGCAAACCACGATCAATATCTTGTCAGCGTGATCGAGCAATATTATGCGTCGGGTCAGGGTTCGGGGACACAAGGGTTGGGCCAGTTGAAAGTGGAATTCCGCACGGCCCAGCAGTATCAGCCAACGCTCGTGACGCATCAGTTTGACGCGGCTCACGGCATCGTTGCTCACACCTTCTCGTTTGCTAACTCCGACGCCGGCGGGATAGAGCGATCCTCGCAATCGCAGATCGTGTTGACGGCCATGTCGGCGTTGCAGGCGGGAGCGTTGAACCCGACGGGGGGGCAGCCAATTGAGGTTGAACTGTTCCACGCCGCCGACGTCATCTCTTTGCAACCCGCCCGATAGTGATTGCAGCCAAAAGGCTTGCCTTCGGTTTGGAATCTGCTTCGGCACGCTTTCGCAAAGCAAAGAATACGTTCGCCCAACTCCGTCAGGAACGAGCAACCGATGACAGGGGCAACCGATGGCAAGGGCAACGATGGCAAGGGCAACGATGAACGCGACTTGCTGGGGAGCAGCAAGCGACCATGCCCGGACCCGCTTGCTTAAGAATCATCCGCTGGTCTAAGCAGGTAGGCAGGAGTCTTTCGGTAGATTAGCCGTTTTGGCGTTAGCCACGGTTCAAGCGGTTCAACCGGGGCTAACGCCCAAGCGGCTAATGGGATTTCACCCAATCATTCCTGCTGCTTAGCAACTCCTGGCGTTCATGCTTTCGGATTCGGGGTCTGGGAATTCAAAGCGGTAATGCAACGCATTGAAATTATTTAGCGATCATTCGTTGTTTTGTGTCAGCTTTTGTTTCATTTGCGTCTTTAATTTGTGCAGCAACTAACCCCATTCATTTCGTTGCAACGTCACACCACGCTTACATCTCCTGTCGGCGATTACCAAGGAAAACACAAATGGACCTCACCTACATTGTTCAGTGGAAAGCTTGTAAGAAAGATTTCGAAACCCTGACGGGAAAGAAAAAGCCTGCAGAGAAAACGTTAGGCATCTTTCGGAAATCCAGCAGTCTCGAAGATGCCCTGAAGAAGGTTGATAAAGCCTATGCCGATCTTGGCGTAAAGAATGGTAAAGGAACGCTCGAGGCCAAAGACATCGCGACGTACGATAAAGTCGTTCTTGCGTTCAAGAAAGATGGCGAGAAGTACATCAAGCTGTTGGAAGCCACGCTGGCGAAAGAGGCCGATGCCGACAGCGCCTATGGGAAGGCCGTCGTGATGCTAAAGAAGCGGATCAAAGCGATGACCGTGACGATGAACACCATGGGGGTAACCTACGCGAATCAATTGACCGCAATGACGGCGAAGGAGAAGGCGGTTGCGGTCGTGATCCCAGGGACTCAGAGCGGCTTGAAAAAAATGTCCGCATTTTTGGCAAAGGTGGAGGCGCAAAAGACTGTCGAAACGAAGGTTGCTGTCTTCAATTCGGGGATCGTAACTGCCGCTCGCGATATCACCCAAAACATCAAAAACGCCATGAGTTTTCAGAAGAAGGGGATGGTGACCTGGAAGGGCAAGGATCTCGATGGGGTCGTCAAAATCATGACCGCCTGGGCTAATGACGGGCGAGCCTTACCCAAGAATGCCGATGCGGCCGGCGTCAAGAAAGAAATGAGCGCCCTGGTACAGGTCGTCAAGGCTGTGAAAGAGTGGGTAAAGGCCAATAGCTAACCGTTGCCGACACTTTGCTGACGCACGCACCCAGGCTTGTCGTTTGTGACGCTACGCTCGCAAAACCCTAACCCCGGGGTGCGGGATGATAGCGTCGTTGGCGTTAAGTCGGTGCTCCGAGCGGGAGCACTTTGAGAAATGACATCGATTGAAAAAGTAGCGGCGTTCGCCAAAACTTGGTCGCTGCCGTCGGGTGACGGCAGCGACATCAACGATGAAAATGCGCTAGCGGAAATCGAGGCGGGTGTAGAGCAAGGCTTGTCCGTCGAGTCTCGTCGATAACCGTTGGTGGTCATCGGGCGTAGGCCATCATCGGGCGTTGGCGATCATCAGGTGAAAACCTTGACCGCCTTGATCCCCCGGTCCAGCTCAGAAACGGCAGCAAGCCTGCGGAAGGTCCACTTCCACAGCGGGTGAATTTGCTCAATGGTGCCAGCAACGAACAACCTCGTTGGTCGAGCAAGATGACACTATATCGGGATCAATGATTTTCCATTCTTCGCGAGCTGATAAATAAAGTTGGTAACGGCGTACGCCGAGATTGCATGCTTGCCGGTGTCGAGTGATTTTTCCGCATCGACGGGGCCCCACTGGTCCTGTTTTCTTAGCTTTTGGGTTGCCTTGAGTGCGCGGTTGCCAAACTTGGCCGCGTTCTGTGAGCGTTTGTGCAACTTCGTGATTTCGCTAAACAGTTCCTGGATCTTCCGGTCCATTTGGGTGACGATGGCTTTCAAATCGCTGCTGAGCTGCTTGTCGGGAATCTTGGTCATCAGCTTCATGAGTTTGTTGATCTGGCCAGCAATGTCGTCTGCTTTGTTCTCAAGTTTTGCGACGAGGCCTAGAAACTGTTTGCAAGTGTTTTCAATTTCACTGGTCGCCTTGACCATGCTTTTTGAAATGGGCAACAGCGAGTTAGTCAGTTCTTTGAGGCCTTCCTTGGTCTTGGATAGTTTTTGAGCTTCCTTCGTGCTTTTCGCTTTTTCCCGCTTTGCGTTCAGTGCATCGACCTTGGTCATCTGAACCAGCAGGTCGCGATAGACGGTATCAAGGCTTTGGCTCCATGTTTTTGCCGTCTGGACGAGATCGGTTAGTCCTTTCGCGGCGGTACCGATGTTCATCCACAGCGTACCGAACGACATGACGGCGGAGGTCACGGCGATTCCGATTCCAATCGTACTCATCGTGATTTTTGCCACGCACTTGATGCGAAAGCTTTTCAAGTGCTTGCGACGGGACATGTACCCTTGCCATTCCTTCTGGACAGCGGCATTGGCGTTGGCTTCGACAATCTTGGCGTAATGCCTAAGGACTTGGTTTGCCTCTTTGATCTTCGCGTCAGTCGCTTCTTTGTCCAGAATATTCTGAGCGATTTTCTTATCGAGGTCTTTGATCGTGTCCGCAAATGCTTTACTCGCTTTGCTGACCTCTTTCTTAGCCACGTCACCTAGGTGACTGATCTTTAGACTTTCCTTGCCCGATTTAATCAGGTCGTCGAGCGTCTTGTCGATCTCGATAATCACATCGACCGTGGTTGCCCCCACGTCAAGGTATTTAGACTTGACGCCACCATTGAGATTAAATTTTCGCAACGTTGTGTATTTAACAGTCGCCATCTTAGATCCGAATAAAGAGAGTGGGAATTTTTCGGCCTACCCGAAAAATGGCTGGGGGCTCGAGTGCATCGTTCGACGTGATTTGCTTCGCGATCGTCGTTAACTGTCAAACTCTTCCATCGCGTCGGCATCGTCCACCATCTTCTTCATCATTTTCAACTCCCCGCTAAAGTTGCCCGCTTGGCGAAACTTCTTGGCGATGGTGACTCCCTGCTTTTCCATCTCGGAATACTTCTTCTCAAGTTTAACGGTCAGCATCGTCGCTTTGTTCTTCAGGTCCGCGAGCGTGAGGTCCAAACTTGCATCGAGCACCTTCGAAATTTGACTCTCACCGGGGATTTCTTTGGCCAGCATCGTTGTGGCCTTGATGGATTTTTGGATATCGCTGACGCGATCGTCCAAGCTGTCGAGGCATTTCTCATACGCCTGAAGTTTTGCTTTGTAGTCTTTGGACTTAAACAGCTTTGCTTTCTTTTTCTTTAGCTTGGCTTGAATGTCGTTGAGCGACGCTTCACTCTTGGTGAGGGTTTTTTGTAAGTTGGCTAGCTCCTTGGGAATTGCCTCGAACTCCTTTCGTCGTTTCAGAGCATCTTTCTGAAAACCGTTGATTCCGACAACAAAGGTGGCGATATCCTTGTCAGCGATGGAACGCAACGTTTCCTTTTCGACGTCGGACCAGCTTTTGCCCTCCTTTTTTATTTTCTGACTCACATAGATGTAGAGCGTATCGAAGCCCTCCGAGCCAGTTTGCGTAAGACTCCAGACGTTGCTGATCTTCTTTTCGATTTCACCAGGGAGATCGCTGATCGCCTTTTGAAGTTTTCCAAGTTCTTGGTTTGCGGCGATAATGCTGGATCGTAGTTTGCCCATCGTGGATGTCCTGTAGGTTGTCGGTATCAGTGGGTGAGGGGCGAGGCTTCGCAAAATGCGATTTCCCCCCCCCAATTAAGAGGCTGTAATTGTTTTGGTTCTGACACCAATCGCGTATAAATTCAGTAAAGTCTCAGGACCGCCGATAATGCTCAGTGCTTATTCGGCAAGGCTTACCGGGCGAGAGATACGGTGGAGAATACGCTAGCCATCGCTAGCGTATTTCGACGCTGTTATAGAGTAGGGCTTTTCCGTCCAGACCGGTGGAGAGGAGTTGCCGGCCATCGGGTGAAAACTCAACAGCCGTGATCTCTCGGTCATGCGCAGAAAGACTGAGCAATTCATTGCCGCTGTTCGAGTTTGTTAGTGCCGCGTCACTGGTATCCCACAGTTTCA
The DNA here is from genome assembly GCF_007860095.1 of Novipirellula galeiformis. Lineage (NCBI taxonomy): Bacteria > Pseudomonadati > Planctomycetota > Planctomycetia > Pirellulales > Pirellulaceae > Novipirellula > Novipirellula galeiformis. The sequence continues at coordinate 765,008 of NZ_SJPT01000004.1, forward strand.
ATGTGTTGTCTTGTCCACATGTCACCACTCGGGCACCATCGGGGGAAAACGCTACAGCGTTGATCGCGGCCGAATGCCCAACCAATTGAGTCAACGGCTGATGGGTCATGACATCCCACAAAATCGCCCGGTTGTCACTGCCGCCGCTGAGCAAGCGGTTGGAGTCGGAGGAGAAGGTGATCGCCAAAACCTCACCGCGATGCTCATGAAGCTGTGCCACCGATTGGTTTGTTTTCAGATCCCACAATCGAATGGTCTGGTCGGCCGACGCCGTCGCTAGCCAGCGGTTGTCGGGTGATGCGGCAATCGCATGAATCGCCGCCGTGTGACCGCGTAGGGTATGGGCCGGTTGCCAGTGGTTCGTCTCGCTGAACTGCCACACGATGGCCAAACCATCATCGCCACCCGAAACGAGCATCGTGTCGCCACTCGCCTGGCAAAATTTGGCAATGTTGATGGGGCCGACGTGTTTGCCAATCAGTTTAGCTTCGGAGATCCACTGACCCTTCGCTTCGTCATGTTTCCAGATTTTGATGGAGCGATCGGAGCCGGTGGTTGCGATTCGGTCACCGTCCGGTGCATAGTCAACCGACAAAATGGATCCGTGCGGCCGATAGTTCATCAGCTCCTGGCCACCTTCCTTATCCCAAAACCTAGCGCCGTTGCCACCGACGGTCAAAATTGCCTGTGCTGCCGCTTGAGCGTAGACCGCCGAGAAAACCGTCCCCGTTTTCAGCGTTCCTTCGTTGATCGGATCGAAACTGCCGCTGTTAAAATCCCATTGGCGAATTTGATAGCGCGACGTGTTGATCTCAAACGTTGCGACCAACGCCATGTCGCCTTGTGGCGAGAACGCGATCGAGTTGATCGCCATTTTCTCGCTGGCTTCCTTCGTCGAGGCATTCCCTCGCGAAGCGGCGTCGGGATAACGAGCAATCAGCGTTCGATTCATCAGGTCCCAGTAATACAAACGTTGTCCGCCGGCGCCGTCCGCAGCGACACAGAGCGCGTGCGTGCCATCGTCAGAAACCGTCAACAAGGAAACCGAATCGTCATGCTGTAATCGTGGGCCCGGCAATTCCTCTCCCGAACTCGCGTCCCAGAACGCGACGGAGCTATCCGCACTGGCGGTTACCAGCACGTCCGCGTTTGGCAACCATTGCAAGCAGGTTACCGCCGCGTCATGCCCACGGAAAACGACCTTGGGCTCGTCTTGTGACTCAGCCCACAAACGGCATACTCCAAAACTGTCCGCGGTCGCGATCAACCCGCCGCGAGGTGCGAAACTAACCGCCGTGATGTCGGGAATTTGACTCTCCAATTCACGACGAGTCGCGTCAGGGTATTGGGACGCCAGGGCAGCGAATTGGTCGACCCCAAGTTGCCGTATTTTGCGGCCCGTTTCGACCTCAAAGAGTTGTGCTACCTTGCCATCGCTGCTGCCGGTCAGTATCTGATTCCCGTTGGGCGACAAGGCCAACAAGCCGCGACGGCCGGTTCCCCCGACGCTCCAGACTTCGGCGCCGTGTTGCACATCCCACAATCGCGTGGTGTCATCGCCGGCAACGGTAACAAGTCGATCGGCACCAGGCAGAAAGGCGGCGGTGGTCGCCAGGAAGTCGTGCCCTTCTTGCAATTGGGAAGTTCGCTTTCCCGAGACGGTGTCCCAGACGCCTGCGGTCCCATCGTCCAGTGCAAGAACGACGTTTCGACCATCGGGCGAATACGTCCCCGAAAGCACGGGGCGATCAATCGACGCCAACGAGATCGTCGGTTCATAACGCAGCAGTGACCAAATCTTGACGCTACGGTCGTAGGCGGATGAAACCACGGTCGAGGGCGACAAAAACTGACCGCTCGTAACCCAGCCGCCATGACCGCGTAGCGTTTTGAGAGGTTGGTCCTCGGCAACCGCTCCCTGTAACGCCGATCGCAGTTGTTGGCGAACCCCAGTGGCCTGCGTGCTGGGATCGGCATCCCAGACCCGCAGCGTGTTGTCTCGCGACGCGCTAATGATCAATTGACCATCGGCACTGTATTGGACATCTCGAATTCCACCGCTGTGTCCGGCGAGTACTCGGAATGCCTGTTTGGGTTTGGCCTTCGCATTGGGATCGAGCCGTTTGATGACCTCGTCGACTAGAGTCGCTTGGACGGGTTCGAAACGGTCCGCTTTCCAAACCAACAAACGCTTGTCATATCCGCCTGAGGTAACCGATTTTCCGTCGGGCGAAAAAGCGGCACAAAAGACCGGTTCGCTGTGTTCACGGAACCGCTGCAGTTCCAATCCTGTGCGGACCGACCAAACGCGAGCGGTAAAGTCCTGGCTGGCCGTGACCAAGCGATCCGCCTGAGCCGAGAACGCGACCGACCACACCTCTGCGGTATGCCCCACCAACGTGCGAACCAGCGTGCCCGTTTCGATGTTCCACAAACGAATCGTCCGGTCGGCGGAAGCCGAGGCTAAGAGATTCGAGCCTACGGTGGGCGATACAGCTAACGACAGAACCGCCATCCGATGCCCTTCGAGTTGCAGTGCAGGCGCATCCAGATTATCGAGTTGATAAATGCGAATGATGCCGTCATCGCCAGCCGACGCCAAACGCAGGCCATCATTCGAGTAAACGACATCATTAACGGGGACGCTGCCCGGAATCGTTGGCGACATCATCCACGGTCCGTCGGGATCGTCATCATCACGCCGCCATCGGAAAATGGATCCTGCCATGTCCGGCGCGGCGATGCGACGTCGATCGGGCGACACGGCAACCGCCATCGCTTCGGCTTCGGTCGGTAGCGTCGTTACCGCCGCCCCTTGGGCAGCATCAGGATCCCCACCGCTGCATAGGTACATTAGTCGACCCCATTCCCAATGTCGCAGCGGAGTCGTTTGTGGATTGTCACGTTGCTCGCTCAAGATACCCAAGGCATCACTGAACGCATTGTTGGCGATGCTGCTGACCGCGAGTGAAATATTGGAAGTGTAGGAAGCGACTTCGGCTCGTCGCAGCGCTGCGTCGGCTTCCCGTCTGGCTTTCTCGGAGCGGCCGCGTTGCTCGTGTGCCTCTTGGGCTGCGGCTTCGGCTTGCTCCCGAGCTAATTTGGCTTCCATTTCGCGTGCGATGGCTAACTCCGTCGCCTCCACTGCTGCGACTCTCTGTAATTCGGCCTGCTTCGCTTCGTGCTTGGCGTTGGCCGCGGCAACTGTCGCTCGGTAGCCCTCCGACTCCGCAACCTGCTTGGCTGCCATCACCCGCAAGATCGCGTACGATCCTCCGCCGAGGATGGCAAATAATAGTCCTGCGGCAACGTATCGCATCGTTTGCAGACGGCGCAGGCGAGCGTTTCGCTCCGCCTGTGCCGCAATGATCTTCTTCCGCAATTTATCGTGTTGCGATGCGTTGGGATCCAGCAACGAGAGTGCCAGATCCAAGTCACCCTTTTGCAATGCGGCATCCGCATAAAAACTAGCGGTTGATGACAACGCTTTTTGCGCGTCCTGATTTCCCGTCCACAATTCGACCGCTTTTTGGAAGCCAAACAGAGCCGCTGCGTAATCTTTGTAGCTACCGTCTCGCCGCGCCTTTTGTAGATCTTGGCGTGCCTGGTTGGCTAACAATACACTTTCGGAGTGCGATTGGTAGGCTGCGATCGATTCTTGGAAATCCTTGACCGATTCGTGACGTGATCGCGGATCGGTAGCCATCGCACGCCGCGCGATTTCAATCAATTCTCCCTTCACGTCGGTGGGTTGAATCTCGTTGCGAGACGCGGCGTGCAGACAACCCATGACGGTGTCGGCGTGATGGGGCGGATGACCACTCACGATTTCATACAACATGGCTCCAAGCAAATAGACATCCGCCGCTGGACCGATCGCTTCGATCGGACCGGTTGCCATCTCGGGCGCCATGTACGCCGGCGTGCCGCCCAAGCCCTGTAAGATCACGACGCTGGATCGCTTCGCAAACTGTTCGGTACACAGCGCGATCCCCCAGTCGGTCAACAAGACTTCTCCGAACCCTCCTAGCATGATGTTCTCGGGCTTGAGGTCGCGATGCACGACGCCACGAGAGTGAGCCAACGCGACGGCGTCGGCTGTACGCATGAGAATCGACAAGTTCTCCATCAGCGATTTGCGACCAATGACTTCCGACCAAGGGGTGCCCTCGATCCGCTTCATCACGTAGAACGGGGATCCATCGTTGGTCGTTCCGAGGTCATAGATCGGCACGATGTTCGGATGCTCGAGATCGCCCGTGACGACGGCCTCGGACAAGAATTTGTCGCGAGCGTGGGCCGCTTCACCAAGACCCGACCGGATCATCTTCAGCGCGACGGTGCGATCGATGGACGCTTGACGCGCCGCGTGGACGATGCCTTCGCCACCTTGGCCGATGACTTCGATCAATTCATAATCGGTGCGTTTGCCAAGGGCCTCGTCCGAGTTGCGAACGGAACGACGAGGAATCACCAAATGATCGGACATGCCAACTTCGGTGGAGTTGGTCATGATCGTCGCTGAAATCTCTTTCCCTTCTGGGGCTAGCGTGGCCCACTGTTTTTGCACGATCGCCGACGGGGTTTGTTTGACGGCATTGGAGTCCAACGCGATCGTGGCATCAAGCGCGCGAACGGTCGCAGCATCCTCTGATTCCGTCTCTAATTTCTCTGAATCCGGATCCACTTGCTCGGGTTCACCCTTGACGGGATCGGGCTCGCCAAACCCATCGAGTGTTTCGTGGGCCTCTCTCGGTGTCTCGGAGATGTCGCCAATCGGAACCGAGGAGTCGTCCGTCGGCCAAGCAATCGCCGAATTTGGGACCGCCGTTGCCGACCAACTAACGACGTGTCCGCAATTCCGACAGCGACCATTATCGAGTCCCTGTTCGCTGTAGTCGGCGCTGCAACGTGAACAATTCAGCACGAAATTTCCTATCCAATTCTTTGAGACATACGCCATCGCCAAGCCATCGGCAAGCTGGCTTCAATACCCTGATCACTCACTGCGGAAAGTGAAGGGGGCACACTCGCGCTGACACCGTTTTCGTGGTTAACCTCTTGGTGAGCAAACTCGTTGCTCGGTCGAATCACTAAGCCGGTCCGCGTGATCACGACTCCAGGGTTGAACGAACGCCACGCTCCCAAGTCTTCGGATGAGCGTTCTCGATTCGCCGGTGCGGATTCCTCGTTAGGACTCGTCCTCGGTTCAACCGTTGGATCCTGGTCCTGCTCGGCGGGGACAGTCCAATCCTCATCGAATTCGACATTCCCAGCCGATTTGCCGCCTCGGACAACCACATCGGTGATCATCTGAGCCACGCCATCTTCGCGAACCTGATACAGCCGATATCGATCGTCAGGGAGTTTTTCAAACAGTCCCGGTAAATTCTTGATCTCCGCGTCATCGATACGAATGTCTTCCAATTCGTGAGTCGCACCGGTCTCGTCAAGCAACACAACGATTCGCAAAACGTAATACCGCTCGTAGGCGATCGGAGCTTCGGACCGAATCATTAAAGGTTCGGTCGACTGCGACGTATCGGCAGACGTGCTGCGGACCAACACAGGCTCCGGCAACGGTTCAACTTCGAGAGGTTCGTCGGGGATTTCGACGGCGGTGACGAGAATGCCCACTGTCGCTAGCCCCGAACCGGGAACGTTCAAGACGACCTCAACCATACTCGACAATGGAGTGGTTTCGTCCCCATTCGCGAAAAAGGTAATGTCCGCAGCGGATCCGCCTGGCCCCGAATTACTGGCCGTCACCAAAATCGGGATCGGTGCGGTAGCATCGCCCACCGTTGGATTGCTGAAGTATTGATGCGTCAACGTAAAAACGAGTTCCGATCCCGCCGCAGCGCCGGCTCGTTGAAGGTACAAATCACCCACGGTCGTATTGGCGTTGGTGTAGGTTTCGGTTTGATCTCCCCAATGGACCGTCAACACAAAGAACGTCTCAGCCGGGCCTACCGGCAAGCCAAAGGAAATGTTCAGATCCGCAACGCCATCAAACCCGACCTGGATATCACCTAGTCCAGCACGGTTGATTGGGTCGACACGCAGGTCAGGCATCACATTAAAGTATTGTGATTGCGGCGTTTGAAACAGAACAATACCCGGTCCCTCCATCAAGACATTCGCACCCGCAGAACTTCGAATCGAAGCATTGGGGCCACTACTGCTAATCAATATTTGGGAACCTGCGACTGGATTTGCAAATCGCAAATCACCGCTTGTCGCGGTCAATTCAATCTGCCCGCTCGCGGTAATCACCTCGCCCTGAATCCTCGCTTCACCCGTCATGGCGGTTATCGCGATGTCCCCGTCGTTCGCAAGCACCCGGTTAACGGTTAGCGAGTCGCGATCTTGGATCCGCACATTACCTTCGCCGCTGACCGTAACATCAACGCTGTTTACAGCCGTTTCTAATTCCACCCCTCGATCGGTGCGAGCAATCAATTGGTCCGCCGTGACATCGGGCCCACTGCTTGCCCCGCCACTTACCGAGCCAACAGCGTCAACACGCAATGCATTCGAAACGGTGACATTGGCCAACACAAGATCATTCTCGACATCGAAGATCGCATCGCCCGCACGAACATCCAAATCCGCAACGCGAAGGTTAGCGTGTTGCTGGATTTCAAAATGACTTCCGGGGTTGGTGACGGTCCCCGAAACTTGCACCACATCGGTTCGCAATTGAACTCCCGCCGTCGCGTTGGCCAACAAGTTGATTCCGCGGACGTGCGTCGCATCCGAGCCGATGCCAATCACCGCACCGTCGAGCGCCGTGAGTTGTACATCACCTGCCTGTGCATTGACCGATGCGACTTCCATCGTCCCCGTCGAATTGGTGATGTTTATGTTGCCATTGCTGGCCGTCACGTTCTGGAGTCGTACGGCATCGTTTTCCGCAATGACAATGTCGCCATCGGAGACCGAAGCGGAAATCGTATTCACGGCGGTTCCGATCATGACCCCGTTGCCAGCGACGAGGTTGAGTGATTGAGCAACGATGTTGGCCGCCGCGTCACCGTAATCCGCGATGCGACCGCCCGCGTCAATCACCACTCCGCCATTGGACGCTTGTACATCCCAGATACTTGCATCGCCGTCGCCACCGACTTGGATATCAACCGCGTTTGCAGTCGTAAGGTTGGTGCGAATGCTGGCACCCAATTGCGATTGAACGAACCCTTCACTGCCGCTGTTGTCTTGGTTTGCATGTAGACGCACCTGATAGTTGCCGGCGTCGATGCCATTGTTGACCTGTAACCGATTCAGTGCCGTTATCTCGACTGCACCCAACACGTTCGACACGGTTTGAACCGTGATGTTGTCACCGCTGACACTTAACACGCCACCGCTGGAGGCTAAGCCATTGAAGGTGACGTCGCCGGAGGATTGAACCTCAAGATTGCCATTCGTTACGGTCACGTCACGCATCAGCGTTAGTCCCGCACCGCTGATCACCGTGGCATCACCGTCGGCTACGTTTAGCCGAGTGACATCGATCCCATCGGTTTCATTGATCCGAAGATCACCGAGCCCGGATACGGTTAAATCGGCGACGGTAACGCGAGTGTTCAGATCAATTCCCGAGGTCGCTATCGCGACTAATTGATCCGCGACGACAATCGGCGAACCACTTGCTACGCTGGCCATGCCGCCGGACGTGGCTTCCAAACGAACGACCCCTGACGCAGAAACGTCATCGACCGTCATCTCGGTTGCCGTGATCGTCACGTTTCCCGAATCCGTGGTCGCCACGTCGATGGCCAACGAATCCGTGTCGTGGAGATCAATGTTCCCGGCACCGGTAACACGTAACTCTACCGCGTCGACGGTTGTATCTAAGTTGATATGTCCACTGGAATCGATGATTAACGTGGCTGCAGTAACATTCACGGCCGCGCCATTGTTGTCTGTCACACCGCCGTTTCGACTGGTCATCGTCACGTCGTTCGATGCGGTCACTTGATTGACCAAGATTTGATCGGCCGTCACGATCGCATTGCCATTATTGACAACGATTCGATCAACAAACAAATCTGCGGAATCGGAAATCTCGACATTGCCCGCAGTCGTCGACTCTAAATCTGCGGAATCGACCTGGGTCTCAAGCTGGATTGTATGGGTCGCACGGGCGGTAACACGTCCGCCGGTGATGTCGACGCTTCCGTCTGCGTTACCAAGAATGGATCCCGCAGAGGCAATCAGCGTCGTCTCGGTTGCGCCGGTGATCGAAACGACGTCGATCGAACTTGCTTCGACCGACGCATTTCCCAGGGAAAGTGTCACGTCGTCCAAGCGAATTGCGTTGTTCTCACGAATCAACAAGTTGCCTGTGATGTTGGCTTGTAGTGCATCGATGTTGGTGTCCAGTTCCACGTCGCTTGCAGATTGGATTTCCAGGGTGGGAGCGGTCACATTGAGCAACGAACCGTTCAGGTCGGTGATTTGACCCGTTCGGGAGACCAACGTCACCCGCTCACTGGCCGTGATAACATCGATGCCCAACTGAGTGGCCGAAATCGATGCCTTGCCGTCACCGACCGCAATCGAATTGACCTGCAAATTGTCGTCATCCGAAAGGTCTAAGTCGCCGGTTCCGGTGATCGCAACCGAGACCGTGTCGATGTCGGTATCCAAATCAACGCTGCCAATACTATTCACATTCAATTGGCTTGCGGTGACATTGACCAAGCCGCCATTGGCATCACGGATGGAACCTACCGTCGTGGTCAGAAAAACCATGCCGGGTGCCGTAACCGCCCCTACGTTCATCGTCTCAGCGGTAAGGCGAATGACGCCATCGGCGACCGAAACTGAATCTACCGTCAGTTCACTCTGGTCGGTGATTTCAAAATCGCCAGTGCCCGAGACGCCGCCGGACAATCCTTCGACATCGGTTTGCAAACGGACGCCTGTAGCGGCATTGACCGTCAAATCGCCCCCTTGCACCACCGGCCCCGTCACTCCGCTAGCCGATACAATCGACCCGGTGTTGGATCTCAGGTCGATGTTGCCGTTCGTGCCGGCAATGACTTCGGTCAACGTTGCGGTGCCCACGCTGGTCATCTGAATCGATCCGTCGGTGGTTTCGAGTCGCAGTACATCCACATCGCCAAACGAAACGACCACGATGTCGCCAGCACCGGTGACGAAACCGGACAAACTTCGCACGTCGGTGACCAAGTTGATCCCGTTGCCCGCTTCCACACTCAGACTGACCGATTGAATGTCGACCGCCGGGCTGCCGTCACCTGTGACCTGACCGCCGGCGATCAATTGGATTCCGCCCGAGAGGACTTCTAGATTTGGTGAAGTCAGGTCGCCCTCGCCATCGATCTGAATCGTTAACGCATCCGTCGCAGTGCTGGTCGTTCGGATCACACCCCCGGTTTGCACCAACATCTGAGAGCCGATGCCATCGGTGTTCGCGGTCAATGAAATGCGTTGATCACCCGCATCTAGATCATCACTCAGTCGCAATTCATTGGCTGCGGTTATGGTGATCGCTCCGCCCGCGGTGATCGATTCATCAAAGCGAATGTTGTCGCCCGCCACTTCGAAGCTTCCTCCGCTATTGGCTGATTGGCGAAAGGCAACGTCGCCGTCAGCGTCCACTTGCACGGTTTGAGCAATGCTGACCACTTGCAAAAACTCAACTTCGCCAGTCGCGGTCACCACTAGATCGGACACACCGACGATGTCGCCAGCGGCGGTGATGTTGGACCCGGAAACCGTCAGATTTTTATTAGCCAGCGTGACGGTGCTTAAACGCACCTCGCCTTCGGAGTCAATCGTCACATCGCCGCTGGGAACATTTAGCGCTGACATTACCAACGCTCGACTGCTTTGGTCTAACGTGACGTCGCCTGTGCCGGTCATGGTCAAGTCGATCGTCGCGGCGTCCGTATCGAGATCCACGGTGGATGCGGATGACAGCGTCAGTGTATTGGCTGTGACGGTCGTTGTATCGAGATTGTCGTCAAGGATTCCACCGCTTGTTGCGACCAAAGTGACATCGCCCGTCGTCGCAATGTCCCCAACCACGAAAGCCGTCGCGTTCAGACTCACCAACCCACCGCCAAGCGTGATCTGACCGATCGTCAGTTCACTCTGGTCGGTGATTTCAAAATCGCCAGTGCCCGAGACGCCGCCGGACAATCCTTCGACATCGGTTTGCAAACGGACGCCCGTAGCGGCATTGACCGTCAAATCGCCCCCTTGCACCACCGGACCCGTCGCTCCGCTAGCCGACACAATCGACCCGGTGTTGGAGCTCAAGTCGATGTTGCCGTTCGCGCCGGCGATGACTTCGGTCAACGTTGCGGTGCCAACGCTGGTCATTTGAATCGATCCGTCGGTGGTTTCGAGCCGCAGTACATTCACATCGCCAAACGAATCAACCACGATGTCGCCAGCACCGGTGACGAAACCGGACAAACTTCGCACGTCAGTGACCAAGTTGATCCCGTTGCCCGCTTCCACACTCAGACTGACCGATTGAATGTCGACCGCCGGGCTGCCGTCACCTGTGACCTGACCGCCAGCGATCAATTGAATTCCGCCCGAGAGGACTTCCAAGTTCGTCAATGTCAGGTCACCCTCACCATCGACCTGAATCGTTAACGCATCCGTCGCAGTGCTGGTCGTTTGGATCACACCCCCGGTTTGCACCAACATTTGAGTGCCGATGCCATCGGCATTCGCGGTCAATGAAATGCGTTGATCACCCGCATCTAGATCATCGCTCAGTCGCAATTCATTGGCTGCGGTTATGGTGATCGCTCCGCCCGCGGTGATCGATTCATCAAAGCGAACGTTGTCCCCCTCGACTTCGAAGCTTCCTCCGCTACTGGCTGATTGGCGAAAGGCAACGTCGCCGTCAGCGTCCACTTGCACGGTTTGAGCAATGCTGACCACTTGCAAAAACTCAACTTCGCCAGTCGCCGTCACCACTAGATCGGACACACCGACGATGTCATCAGCGGCGGTGATGTCGGACCCGGATACCGTCAGATTTTTATTAGCCAGCGTGACGGTGCTTAAACGCACCTCGCCTTCGGAGTCAATCGTCACATCGCCGCTGGGAACATTCAGCGCTGACATTACCAACGCTCGACTGCTTTGGTCCAGCGTGACGTCGCCTGTGCCGGTCATGGTCAAGTCGATCGTCGCAGCGTCCGTATCGAGATCCACGGTGGATGCGGATGACAGCGTCAGTGTATTGGCCGTGACGGTCGTTGTATCGAGATTGTCGTCAAGGATTCCACCGCTTGTTGCGACCAAGGTGACATCGCCCGTCGTCGAAATATCACCGACGACGAAAGCCGTTGCGTTCAGATTGACAAACCCACCGCCGAGTGCGATCTGGCCAATCGTCAGTCCGCCTTGATTCGCGAGCGACAAATTTCCAGTGCCGCTGAAGGTTGCCGACAATTCATTGACGTTGGTATCGAGATTCACGTCGTCGACGGATTCAATGTTCAACTCATTCGCGGTGACATTCATCGCTTCGGCATTGCCGTCCGAGATGCCGCCGGTGCGAGCGATGAGCGAGAGATCGTCCGAAACACTGATCTCGTTGACGGTCAACGTGGTCGCTGAAATCACCGCGGAACCGTCGACGACGGCAACTTGATCGATCGTCAGTTCGTCTCGATTTTCGAGCGACAAATTTCCAGTACCGCTGATGGTTGCCGACAATTCATTGATGTCGGTATCGAGATTCACATCGTTGACGGATTCAATGTTCAACTCATTCGCGGTGACATTCATCGCCCCGGCATTGCCGTCCGAGATGCCGCCGGTGCGAGCGATGAGCGTGAGCGCGTCCGAAACACTGATCTCGTCGACGGTCAACGCGGTCGCTGAAATCACCGCCGAACCGTCGGTGACGCCAACTTGATCGATGGTTAGATTACCTTCGTTATCAATGTCTAGCCCGCCGCTGACTCCTAAATTGGCGGTCAGCGTCGCAATGTCGGTATCAAGCTGAACACTGGAATTTCCGTTCAATATCAATGAATTGGCGACCACGTCCGCGCTGATATCACCGTCATCCACGATCGCTCCACCGGCGGTCACGGTCACGGACCCCGCCCCCGCGCGGAGCGATGCAATCTGGGCACCGCCGCTGCCGCCAACAGCGATCTCAATCGCATCGCTGGAACCGGCGGTCGATTCGATCACCGAGCCGCTGGTTTGCACAAAACCTTCGCTGTCGGTGTTGTCTTGATTCGCTTGCAACAAAATCGGGCCTGTTGCATCGATGTCGGCTTCGACGGTGAGTGTATTTTGTGCATTAACGCTGACCGAGCCCGTGACCGTCGTGTCGCCAGCGAATCGCACCTCATCCCCGCTGACCTGTAAACGGTCGCTCGTCGTCAGCGCCGCGGCAAAGGTTAGGTCTCCGCCAGCGTCGAGGATGGCGATACCCGGCAGCACGACATCGTCGTCGAATCGTAAATCAGCGTCCGAAGCGTCAGTGGTGAATTGAAGCGTTGCCGCACCGAGTGCGCCTGAGACCGAAACGGGACCTGTAAACGTTAACGAGCCACCGGTGTGATAGGTCTGCGACAAAAGCGTAATGCTGTCGGATCCCACTAACTCGGTGTCGCCGATGACTCCGGCATCGCTAGACGTTCCGATCGCGTCGATCGATAAATCCGTCGATAACACGTTCAGCCCGGCGAGTGCAGAAACCGATCCAATCTCGCCGCTCAATAGCACGGTCCCCAGTTCCGATTGGATATTGAGTCCAGCGGGGGTTGCCGGGGCATCTGCGGAATCGATACGACCGTTGACCTCAATCGAAGCTTCGGCCGATAGCGTCACGTCCGTTGCGAGGGTTAAGTCGCCTGTGAGCGTCATGGTTCCTGCCGCACTGCGATCACTCAAGGACGCGCCTTCGAGGAGGATGTTGGTGCCCGCGACCTGGACGCTGCCGTCAATCTCGACATTCTGAAGCGTGACGGTGGTGGCGTTGGAGATGGACAGCCCCGATAGGTCCGAGACATCGCCTGCAAAGTGGATGTCGCCGCCGTTCGTGGTGATCGCTAACGAAGCACCCCCTGGCGTCGTCGCGGCGATCTCGCCCACGCCCACGAAGTCACCCGAGCGGTTGGCGCCGCCGGTGAGATCCACGCTTAAATCTGATGCCAAATTTCCCTGTATGCGTACCACACCCCCTGCCGCAGCGGTGTTAGCGAGAATGCCGCCTTGTACATCCAAGGTGGTCGAATCGATGTCCACGGCATAGGTTGACGCAGTGGCGTTGCTGGCCGTCAGTGCTCCGGTCGTCACGTCCGTACCCTGCAAACGGATCGCGTTGCCGCTCAGGTCCGCAGTCGTGATTGTGCCGGCCGAGAGTAACACGATGTTGCCTCCGCCGGTGATCACGTCCGCATTGAGCGTGATGTTGGTTTCCGCGTTAATGATCAACGAGCCACCGCCCGTATCAATGACGTCATTCGCCCCGGCGAAAATGACCGCTCCGGTGGTCGATGTCAGCGTCAAACTTCCTCGCGGAACGATGCCACCCAGGCCCGGTCCCAATGTCAATGTCAACGCATCACTGGCAAGGTCTTCTATTGTGATATCGCCTGTGGCAGCCAAGATCACGTTGCTACCTTCGGTGAAGGCCTGTAATTGACCCGTGCTGACGGTATTGAGTTCCGCGCTTGGGTCCCCGCTGTCGATCACCATATCGATTGCCGATAACTGGTTATCCAAAGTGCCCGAACCATCGGCGCTTTCGACAATATTGATGGCTGTGGGATCGAGCAGCAGCGTGCCCATATTGCCGTTGGTGGCGGAGGTATCGACTTGCCCACGCATCCACAATCGCTCTTTGCCCGACACCTCCACAAATCCACCATCGCCCGAGGACGCCGCCCCGCGAGCAGAAATGGTTCCGGCGAAGGCCGTGATTTCGTCGCTCCAAATAATGACGGTCCCCCCATCGCCCTCATCGGTCGCGTCCGCGATCAACCGAGAACCGGACTCGACGACTGTCCGTTGAGAGTTTGGGGAGCCGTCGGATTGACCCTGCAGCGTGCCGCCGACTTCGATTCGTCCTCCACCATTCGCACCCGAGACGTCGATCAACGCCGTCTCGGTGAGCGTGACCTCACCGGCGCGCAATTGCACGCTGCCACCCACTGATCCAGCGAGGGAACGCGAAGCGTCGACTTCCCCACTGACTTCGATTCGTCCTTCGATCCCGGCATCAATCGTTAGCCCATCGACGTCAGCGCGACCGATCACGCTGACATCTGCCCCCGTGGCGTTGATCTGCCAATGAGCGCGATCGAGGCTGGTCGTCAGCATGGATCCCTGATTCGATTCCACTCCTAATCGATCGCCATCACCGATAAAAGTGACCGAGGTGCCACCGCTAATCGAGATCTGACGATCGGAAACCGTCAGCGAGTCGATGACATCGATGGTGCCAGTGAAATTCAGTCCCGCCGACAGAACTCCATCCGCACGGGTCAGTTGCAGTTGGCCGCCCGTTGCATCGACGTCAACACTTAGCCCTGACCATTGATCATTCGCATCCGAGTTCAACGACAGCGTGTCTCGCCCCGAAGTGGCGCTCGCCCCGTCGAGCGTGACGGAAAAACGGTCGACCAACTCGGCATCCAATGCGACGGAATCGACATCCGAGGAACCCAAAATTTGAATGCTGCGCACTTGATCCGCTGCGATGGACATCGTTTCACCGTCATTGACGGAGACTTCGATCGTCGCCGACGACGCTCCTGTGCCCCCGGAAGCCCCAGCTCCAGCACCGGAAGAATCCGAGAAGGTGAGCTGGAACGTGTCCGCAACCCCATCCCCTCCGGCGGCTCCAGATCCCACCGTCAACACGCCGCTGGCGTCTAGTTGCACGATCGGGGCACCGTTGAGAACGATGCGGGGCTCCAATTGCGACGCATAAAGCCTTGGAAACACATCCGTCCGTGCCGATCGCCGCCCTGAGGGAGCCCTCCGCGATGCATCGCTGCCCGCCCCGCCGGATGAGAACTGGCGCCGCAATGACAATGACCTTAACCATCGGTAGAGTCGGGAACGCTTTGGCGATGACATAGGAGACAACTGTACAGTCGGTTTTCTCGAGTGGCGAGCGGCGTGAGAGAACGGGGAGTAGTTCTTAGAGTCGCCTTCGGTGCGGTGTCTGACACGGAAAATCCGGAGATTTGATGGGAAATAGTCGATTTTAAACAGTTGCTAGCACGCTGTGGGGCTTTCTGGTGCCGTTGCAGCTGACTGGTTTGAAAGAGATGGGCGTCTGGTAACGGTTGGTCCGGTTAGTCTCGTTCGCGCAATCATGCCAAAAAAACGGGTTTTCGTGCACGAACGGATTCTGCTGATGGGGACCGGTGATGCCCCTCTGCCTTCACAAACCGGATGATCCTGACCGAAGTTATCTTCATGAAGGCTCCTTTTAACCTCGCCGACGGTAGGACCACGATGAATCAGACTCACCATCCTGTTCGCGTCCTTGTTCTACGAATCGTGATCGGTGTATTCAGTAGCCTCATCGTTTGCGACAGCGTCCAAATCGGTTTCGCGGCCGACCCAGCGCTGCGGCAACGCCGTTTAACACTGCATGTCGTCGAACCACCGGTGTTTGAAGAAGAAGGTCCCGCGTCGCTGAAGCCCACCCCGTCTGCGTTCTCCGCCTCCATTGCTGCAACGTCGTCCATTCCTGCAACGTCGTCACCCGCTCCATCCGAAATCGCGACGCACGCGAATGCCCCTGAGACGACAACCGCTCCACCGTTAAGTCCCCGGTATGAATCGACGCTCACCCCGCTGCAACGCGAATTGATCGTCGAACGCCGCCAGATCAGTGAGTCCAGCCAGATCAGTGAACCGGAGCCAGCGGTTTCATTCAAAACCCTACTCAAAAGGGGCACCGAAACGAGTGACACCGAGACGAGTGACAGTGAAACGAGTGGCAGTGAAACGAGTGGCAGTGAAACGAGTGGCAGTGAGATGAGAGCCACCGAGACGAGTGGCAGTGAAACGAGTGGCAGTGAGATGAGAGCCACCGAGACGAGTGGCACCGAGACGAGGGTTCATTCAGAGCCACCCGTGTTACCAAGTCGCCTTGAGCAGGGAGCAAGCCCGGTTCTGGTTCGTGTCGATGCACCATTGTCGCGGCCAAGCACCGTCACGGGAGGTGGCCAAGGTTCCGAAGTCGATCAAAACGCTTCATTGTTTGCTTTTGAGCCGATTGGAAGCTTGAACGCGGACGTCTCCATCGGGATAGCGGGAACCGACGCCGACGTTTTGCCAAGCAATCGCCCGGTCAACCGCATGCCTTCGCCGGAGACGATCTCGATGACCGGTCAAGGTGAGGTTCAGAACTGGCAAACCGCCAGTCCGATGAGTTCCGTTAGTGCCCACCAACCCCTGTACTTTGAAGACGTCAATTTGGAGCGCTACGGTACGTCGAGAAACAAGCATTGCCAACCGATAATATCGGGTGCACGTTTTTGTTTTGATGCCGCGTCTCTGCCTTATCAAATGACGTTGCAGCCGCCGAGGATGAAGCATCGTTATCCTCATGCCTTCGAAGCGGGGCGGTTTTGCCGCCGCGAGTCGACGAGCTTACCCTGGGACCGCGACGCCAGCCTCGCCGAGGCCGTCGCGATCTTAGGCCTAATCGCCCTGATCCCTTAATCACAGCGATCACCTGGCTGCACGGAGGTGTGGTTGCAGGGACAGGCACTTTTTGCTTACTCGATGCATTCCAACTCATCCAGAATCGCTTGCGCAACAACACGCGTCACGCCGGTGCCAACCCAATCAACCGATGGGCGTTAGCCCCGGTTCTGTTAGCGCAACAACACGCATCACGCCGGTGCCACCCCAATCAGCCGATGGGCGTTAGCCCCGGTTCCGTTAGCGCAACAACCGGGGCTAACACCTTGCGGCTAATCGTGCGTGACGGAAACCGCAGCTAACGCCATTGGGCCGATGAAATCGCTGTGCGTTCACCTGATCAATCAACATCGCGTTCCTTACGGTCTTGTGCCTCACCAGCATAAAAGATGACACGTTCTAATTCGTCTTCCGTGTTGACGCATTGCCAATCGCCACCGACAGTCCAAACCGGACGATCGATGAAAATCGGCCATCCTTCGCGAATCACCCGCGTGCAATTTGCTTTGATCTGATCTCTCACCTTCGCTCCGTTGTATCCCAATGCTGTGACAACGATATGGACGTGGGTCGTTCGAGGGTTCGCTTTCCAGAGCTTCCAGTCACGAACGTTGCAAAACCGTTCGATTTCGGCTTTCACCGCGGAACGCTTGTTTTCGTCGATCAAAACGACGGCATGTTTCAAGCGATCGCGATGCCAGCGTTCCAAACGTGGCTGAGGGGCTTGCGTCCCTTTTCCACGCGAACGCCACCAACGCACATCACCCTGCAAGAAGGTTCCATAGACAGTGAACGTAATGAAATAACCCAGTGGTCCATCATCATTCATGCGAACATACTCCGTGCAAAAATCAGCCGCTTGGGCGTTAGCCCCGGTTCCGTCGTCTCCGGTTTCTTCAGCCTCGTCCCAATCCTCAACGGGAACCGCGGCTAACGCCGTACGGCTAATTTGAGATCAGGATTTGGCTCCTAATTCGCCCTCGATTCGTTGGCGTTCTCGCTCGATCATTATAATTCACCCGTCATGGTGATGTCTCGCATGCTTAGGCCACCACGACATCTGGATTTTATTGCAACGGGATGGCGATGCCGCAATTGCCGCCGAGCGGATGTCTTCAAGCAACTGAACGCTTGGGGACACAGCACATTCCTTAGTGGGATGGGCTGCAGGGACAGAGTATTCCTTGGGGCGGGACGCCATTGCGACCTGTTTTGGTAGCGCTCGCGGCGCGGGGGCGTCCGGTTGCGCGGGCCAAACGTTTGTTGAGCGACCAAGCAATCTTGAGACTCGGCCACATCGGCTTTCGATTAGGGTAAATTAAGCAGGTAGGCAGGAGTCTTTCGGTAGATTAGCCGTTTTGGCGTTAGCCCCGGTTCTGTTAGCGCAACAACCGGGGCTAACGCCCAAGCGGCTAATGGGATTTCACCCAATCATTCCTGCCTCCCTGCTTAGTGCTGCATGTCGAAAAATAACCATCTGACGCACCTGAGAACAAACTTTTGATGGCTGGCACCAATTACGTCGTGCGGAGTGTGGACAGCTTTGAGTTCTCCCATGGCAGCCATGCGAGCGAGTTTGAAGGCGTCGTCACGGTCGGTTTTGCGTTTGACGTTGGTTCACCGCCAAGCTTCCTCGTTGGTGCTACAGACGAGAGTTTTTAGTCCCTGGCTTTGAGCCAAGTCATTGTTCCAGCCCGAAGGGCCACAAGCTTCCATGACGATGAGGTCAGCCTTCGCATCTTTAAAAATACTGGCGATGGTTTCCCGGTTGGTGGGCGTGGTGAGGAACTTGGATTTTCTGGTTTTGGAGTTGAAGAAGCAGGCAACGGAGTTGAATTTGCCGAGGTCCAATGCGAGAATCTTCATTGTTGAATGTTCGTGGTTTTGGTGGGTGGAGTGAATGTGACCGGCAGCCGCACGCTGCCGAGATCACGGGTCCGAGTCGCCAGTTATTTTGAACGAATGACTCCCACCCATCAAACTGCGGACTTACATGGATTCTTTATCCGACTGAATTACTCACACCAGCTACAAGCGCACTCAATAAGCATGCTCCAGAAACCCGAACGCAAAACGACAATCGCAGAACGACGAATGGATTTGCGCTACCCTGATTTGGGCGCTGCTTGCGCCGACATTGTTCGATTGCGTGAAGGCGGCTACGAACTGGTTGGCACTTGGAGCTTCGCCCAAATTCTCGATCACCTGAACATGTCCATGCAGATGACAATCGACGGTGCGGAATTCACGTTTCCCGCCCTGTTGCGACCCGTGATGAAACTGATGTTCATGCCTACGATGCGGAAGGGCAAGCCATCCAAACTTCGTGGCAAAGCCCCGAAACAACTTCAGCCCCCCCTCGATCTCGATGAAGAGGCCTGTGCAAACCGATTTTACGCACTTGCGGAAACCTTAATGGATCCCTCCACTCCATTTGTTACACACTATCCGATGCTGGGTCGACTCAATCGTGAACAATGGCTCTTGATGCAACAATGGCACGCCGCCCATCACCTAAGCTTCGTCGTGCCCAATGCCTGACCTTGCTCGCCTTTCATTCTTGTCCAACACGGCGGATAGCCATTCCGATGCATACGAGCGGCGAAGTCGCTTTTTTTTTAGCAATTGAGAATCTCGTGTCGTCGCCCCATGATCGGTGACGTTCTGCCGGCACCAATGGATTTGCAGTCACAGGGCTGCGCCGGTCTAGATGCTTTCCCTCCCCGCGTATGCATGCCAGGCCACGGTTATGTCGATGCGCGGTCGAATTAAACGTGGAGTACGCAGAGGAGCGGAGAATCGCGGAGGGTTGCGTCGGTCTTTGACTCCGTGATTCTCCGCTCCTCCGTTGCTCCGCGTTTCAACCTGATCGCCGTTAGTCGCGTTCCAATCGGCCCGCAGGGACAGAGCCTTTCTTAAGCGCGGTTGGCTATCGATCGGTCGAGATGCGTGAAACAAAGGTGTTAGGCTCCATGTCGAAAAACAACCATCTGACGCACCTGAGGACAAGGTTTTGATGGCGGGCACCAATTACGCCAATTATGTCCCGGTCCAGTCGTGAACTCAGACGAAGAACAATGTTTCCTCGACTGCCATCGACTGAGGATCATCGTCGGCGCGATGGGGTGGATCGTGAATCGGCATTGGCAGAATGTTCGGCCTTGAGTTACTGTCGGTTGTTTCTGTGCTGCTCATGTGCAATCCGTTTCTGAAAAGGTGACTTGATGACGACAACTGACGATGCCGCTTGGATGATTCGGCATCACGACGGACAGGTTCATGGGCCGTATTCGTTGCAAGCGTTGGTCGATGCTGCCCATGCCGGAAACATTGCTGAAGACTCTCAGGTAAACCACAGCACACACACACGTGGACAATGGGTCGCAGCCAATCGCGTTCGCCCGATCGCAGCGGCAATGCAAACACGTAAGACAATCTCGCACCCAATAAACGATTCGAATCGTGAACCAGACCCGATAGACCGAGGCGAGAACGACCCACCAGGAGTCGCTGTCCAAACGGAGGAGCATCCGCGCCGTCGACGGACAGACTTTCGATCCAACGTACCGACCACTCTCTTGAACGCTTGCTGGGGCTTGATTGACTTCCGGTTTCGGACTTTCGTAACCCCGTGGATCATCCGCATTTACTGGGGGTTCGCGGTCGTGGTCACGGTGCTATCACTGATTTTTGGTGCTGCGACGGTGGTCACCTACCCGGTTCGGTCCGTGATGCCTGAATTCTCCAGTGGTTCGCCATCCTTTTCAGCACCAGGATATCGAAGCTCCGATTCGAGCAAAGGATTTCAGATACCCAAGAAGGTTGGCAAATTTGCTGCATTGATTCTCGGCTACTTCGTTAAAGTCGTGTTAGCGATCATGTTCTTGATTACGATCCGGCTCATGCTTGAGTTTGGAATCGTGGTGTTCAACATCGCGGAAGACATTCGATCGATCCGCGATCAAACTGTCTAAACGAATCTTATTTGTGTTTGAACCAAGCGTTCCTGTGTTCGGAGTTTTTGAACTCCGTGGCGTCTTCCGGACCGAAATCGATCGAACTCAAGAATCGCGAAGGCAGAAGGAGATGGAAGCAAACCCTATCCGTGACTCATGTTTTTTTCCATCGTTTTAAACCAAACCAGTTGAATCATTTCCTCCTGATAGGACTGGACAGCATCCAAGCGGCCGCCAATGAGAGGCCCGCAGGGACAGAGCCTTTCTTGAGCGCGGTTGGCTATCGCTCGGTCGAGATGGCGTGAAACAAAGGTGTTAAGACTCGATATCGAAAAGCAACCATCTGACGCACCTGATAACAAAATTTTGGTGGCTGGCACCAATCCCGGCACTGCTATGGCCAGGAAAACAAAACCATTCGTCGGCGCCGGTCGATTCATCTTCACCACAGGATGCGAACCGCCACAGTCGATCACTGCGCCGCCGAAGCCATCATCGTCGGTATCGATCTCAGCGGAGTCAACACAGGCACCACGATCCAATGTCAATGAGCAAGTCGCTACAAGTCGCTCGCGTTTTCGATCATTCTCCGAGAGTCCCACGCTGGGCGTCATCCTTTGCTCCAATCTCAACACGAAGATCGCCGCCTCCTCCCACATGCTCTCGAGTGATCTAAGGCAAACAGCTTGACTCACCCGGTGGTATTAAGTCAACTCTTGCGATACCACCCGACTGAGCAAGGGTAAAAAGAATCGTTACCCACCAAAGGATTGACATCAGTTGAACAAAACTTCGACGGACGACGCCACCTACATAGAGCAGCTTGAAGACTACAAGACCGCGCTTATGGCGTATAGCTTGGGTCACGATAAACTCGACGGTGGCACCTCAATTAGGACCTATATCAATCGTAATACGCCCTCTGTCCGCAAGCTCGTTTGGCGTGCTGGCTGTGGGAAAACCATAACGGTGGGCCCACCGGCAATGGTTGGAGGCCTAATCATGCGCAACGTCGACCCATTCGGCTGCATTTTTGAGGGCCCGTACGGAATGAACATGACGTCAGTGCTTTGTGACATGATTGACGAAACCGTCGGCGTAATCCAAGCCGGCGAACTCCGGCCGGAACCAAAACCAAAACCAAAATCGAACGCAACGCTGGCATCACCCAAATCCAATCGAAAGGTGTTTGTCGTTCACGGGCATGACAACGAGACGAAGCAAACCGTTGCACGATTCCTCGAGAATCTCGGGTTAGAGGCCGTAATCCTGCATGAACGCAGTAGCGGAGGGATGACCCTGATCGAGAAATTCGAGGAACACTCGGATGTTGCATATGCGGTTGTGCTGATGACGCCCGATGATTTGGGGGCCGCAAAGGCCAAGGTAGACAAACTAAACGCTCGCGCACGGCAGAACGTCGTGTTTGAATTGGGCTATTTCATGGGTAAACTTGGACGCAAACATGTTGCGGCGATCCTTCGTGGTGACATTGAACGACCATCGGACTATGACGGGATCGTTTACATCGCTTACGACTTCAACGATGGCTGGAAGTTACTCCTGGCGAAAGAGCTCAAGGAAGCAGGGCTTGACGTAGATCTCAACGAAGCCATGTAGGTGGGTAACCATGCCATCCACCGAAGGACGGCATCGCGCGTTTACGAATGGAAAATCGAACCACCGTCCTCGGTGATGGCGACCGTTCTGCCAGCACAAATGGATTTGCAGTCACAGGGCTGCGCCCGTCTAGATGCTTTCCCTTCCCGCATATGCATGCCAGGCCACGGTTATGTCGACGCGCGGTCGAATTAAACGCGGAGTACGCAGAGTTGCGGAGTATCGCGGAGGGTTGCGCCGGTCTTTAACTCCGCGATTCTCCGCTCCTCCGTTTCTCCGCGTTTCAACCTGATCGCCGTTAGTCGCGTTCCAATCGGCCCGCAGGGACAGAGCTTTTCTTGAACGCGGTTGGCTATCGCTCGGTCGAGATGGCATGAAACAAAGGTGTTAAGACTCGATATCGAAATGCAACCGCCTGACGCACCTGATGATAAAATTTTGATAAAAAAATTGGTGGCTGGCACCAATTCCGGCACCGCTATAACCATGAAAACAAAAGCATTCGTCGGCGCCGGTCGGTTCATCTTGACCAGAGGATGTGAACCGCCACAGTCGATTACTGCGCCGCCGAAGCCATCATCGTCGGTATCGATCTCAGCGGAGTCAACGCAGACACCACGGTCCAATGTCGGTGAGCGGGTCGCGACAAGTCGCTCGCGTTCTCGATCATGCTCCGAGAGTCCCACGGTTGGGCGTCATCCTTTACTCCAATCTCAACACGGAGATCGCCTCCTCCTCCCACATGCTCTCGAGTGATCTAAGGCAAACAACTTGACTCACCCGGTGATAACAACTCAAATCTGGCTATACCACTCGACTGAGCAGGGGTAAGAAGAATAGTTATCCAACTCAAGCATGGCATCGAATCGTATTCGCCACACTTCACACTTCCCCTAACAACAGGAACTGGCATTCGAACATGGGCATCATCGAGAATGCACGCGACATTGCAGACCTCGTCAAAAAGTACAATGATCAGGACCTGTATGCACGTATCGTCGAGTTGAGGGAAGAGATTCTTGCCATTCGAGAGGAGAATCTTGAGTTGCGAGAAGCGGTAAGGAAGCTCACGGACTCAGTGGCCGTGAGCGCAGAAATTGAACGTCAAGGAAACTGCTACTACCGAAAAGACGACACGGATCGTCAGCATCCATTTTGCCTTACTTGCTGGGACTACGAGCGTAAACTCGTTGGCTTAATCTTAGCGCCTCGGTACGGTGGTGGGAGATCAATAAAATGTGGGGTTTGTGAGTGCAGGGCCAAGAGCTAGCAGCGGAGAGCGGTGGAGTGCACCGGAGCAGGTGTGCCCCCGCTCCGGTGGTTGCCTTCGGCATTTTGCCACCTCCGCTCCGCCACCCCTGCCCGGTGATGCCGGGTGTTATCCGGCTTAAGTGCATCCAACTTCGCTTCGCTCTTACTCGCAAGCAAGGAGCTTCAACATGGGACTGCTGGACAGAGCAAAGGCTGCTGCTCAAAGAGCTGCCGACAAGTCTACATCACTCGCGTCAAATACCTTTGACGGTTTGTGGACAACACATGGCGACAAAGTTTGCGAAATGATTCACTCGCACGCATCGCAAGTTGCAACGCAGGGCGGGGCGATCATATCGAACGATGAAAGCTACCGACTGAAAGTCATAGATCCGGCTTGGGAAATGCTGCCAATGCCTGTGCGTTTACTCGGGCGTGAACGTCTAAAATGGGACGCTCTTTTTATCTCGGCTAGGGGGCAAATCTTTGTCATCGACGGAGAGTCTGTCTTAGTGCATCCGGATGCCAAGCAGCGTATCGACAAGCTCTTGTCGAAAGTGTCGCGATCGGACAGAACAAACCCAACTCCAGGCGTTGCCACTATTGAAAGTGACGTGCGTCCGTCGTGACTGATCTCCGCGTACGTTGCGGCCTACCTTGCAAGCCATTTTTGCGGGAAATAAGTGTATGCACCGGAGCGAGTGTGTCTCCGCTCCGGTGGTTGCCTTCGGCATTTTACCACCTCCGCTACGCCACCCCCGCCTGGTGATGCCGAGCGTTCGTCAACTCAATCGCGATCGAACTTGACGCCAGTTACATGGAACCCTATTGAGTATTGTGGTTACAAGAATCGTTCACGGAGAGAACACATGAAACTGACTGTACTTTGCTCGTTACTTGGACTCTCCGCGTTGGCCAATGCGGGTGAATCAGTCAGTCGAACGACAACGCAGCCTAATGTGTCGCCACTATTCGATCGATGCGTGGAAATTGCCAATCAGCCGCTTTTTGATTTCCCCATCTCACGTGAAGTGGGTGTGTCAATAAACTATGGATGGGTGCCGCCCAAACCGACGGATACTCGGGTTTACAGCTTCCTGATCGCCATGGAAGCGGGGCATCGGTAACCGCAACTCCGCATCGCAAGCAGTCGCGACCAACTGTAATCGTGTTGTGTTCCAATATTATGGCTCTGCTCGTGTGCGGACCTAAATAGTGCACCGCAGCGGCGAAGTGGGTTTTTTTGAAATGGTCAATTCCTCGTCGCCGCGGGGTGATTGCCAGCGTTCTGCCAGCACAAATGGATTTGCAGTCACAGGGCTGCGCCCGTCTAGATGCTTTCCCTCCCCGCGTATGCATGCCAGGCCACGGTTATGTCGACGTGCGGTCGAATTAAACGCGGGGTACGCAGAGGAGCGGAGAATCGCGGAGGGTTGCGTCGGTCTTTGACTCCGTGATTCTCCGCTCCTCCGTTGCTCCGTTTCTCCGCGTTTCAACCTGATCGCCGTTAGTCGCGTTCCAATCGGCCCGCAGGGCCTGAGCATTTTTGGAACGCGGTTGACTTTCGCTCGGTCGAGATGGCGTGCAGGAGGCTTCGTTGAGCTAGGCCTTGTCGCGACGCTGGCTCATAGTCGTGTCTGCTACGGATCTCAAGGGGCACGACGCGATAAGGACTACATGCGGAGATGCACGGACCGTAAACGAATGGGGCCGATTTTTGACAGACCGTTGACTCCTTAGAATAGCCAACAGAGGGGGGGAGTCCAAGGCCCGAGAAATCACCTCGAACCGTCAGTAGTTGCCGAAAAGGCACGAAAAAACCCGCACCGGACGCTTGCTAATGGCGTCCAACGCGGGTCAAAGTACACCCGGAGGGATTCGAACCCCCAACCCTCGGTTCCGAAGACCGATGCTCTATCCAGTTGAGCTACGGGTGCGTGATGCTCAGAGTGTAGCTTCCCTGGCCTCTTCGTCCAAGTATCCTCCGGCAGGTTTTTTTCGGGTTGCCTATCTTACCATGACCCTGCCACTCGCTTGATGGTTCACTTTCACATCATTTCGATTAGTTCAAGACCCGTTTTGATGGTGTTCATCAGCGGTGACAAGAAATAAGCCAGCGAACGGAATGACGATTCGTCTGTTTCCTGCGATCGCGGTGCTGATTTTGGCATTTTGCCAATCGGGCTTGGGCAACACGTCACGGGGGATAACGCAGGGGCCGCTTGGCCTGAGTTCCGCGGGGGACTGGGGGGATGGTCGCGCCGACGCTGCGGATTTGCCCGTGGCGATCGATTCGTCGGTCGTCCAGTGGCAGACGCCGATGCATGGCAAAGCGTGGTCCTCGCCGGTCGTTTGGGGAGACCCGATCTGGTTGACCGCGGCGACCGCGGATGGAAAACAATTGTCCGTGGTTTGCGTGGACCGGTTGAGCGGCACGGTGCTGTACGATCGCGTCGTGATCGAAAATGAATCGCCCCACGATTGCGATCCGGCCAATAGCTACGCGAGTTCCACGCCGGCGTTGGTCGGCGCTCGACAGCATTGCAAACGTCGTTGATCGCTCCGCGATCAAAACGCATCTCCGCGATGAAGACGTAGCTCCGTGAAGCGAACAGCAACACAAATTGCTGGCCCGCTGCTCACCGCGATCGCCGACCGCCCCTCAACGTGAGCGTTTGCGAAGGTTTCGTTCAAAACGAATACGGCAACCGATCGGAACGGTCTCGCGGAGTGACGGTGTGTTACCCGCTAACACCGCTTCGAGGGCGCCAGCCACATAGGGTTTGGTGACGTTTTTTCCATCGGGGCTGTCATCGAACGATCCCATGTAAGCGATCTTGCGATCGTTGCCGAGGACAAAAAATTCGGGGGTGTATTTGGCGCCAAAGTCCTTGGCGGTCTGTTGGGATTTGTCAAACAGATACAAAAACTTGAACTTCTTCTCGGCCGCTTTCTGTTTCATTGCGGGCATCAAGTCAGCTTCGACCTTGTTCACATTGATGGCAACGACGGCCACGTTCTGAGCTGCGAATTGTTGTTGCAACGCGATCAGTCGATCTTCCACGTCGACGGCGTAAGGACAACTGTTGCAAGTGAAGGCGACAACGATCGCGTCGTATGCCTTCAGATCGGAGAGTGAATGAAGTTGATCATCTGTCCCTGGCAGGTTCTTCCAGACCGGGGCGTCATCGCCGATGTTGAGCGTGGTGTTGAACTCGCCCGCGTGCGTTTGTGCTGCAAAGCAAGTCAATGCCGCCAGGATCAAGGTCCACACGGTGATGGTCGCGGGACAGGGTTTGTGTGACATTTTAGGTGCCGCTGTCTAAAGATGGACGGGTAGAAAACGTTTTTGTTCCTCAGGATCGATCTCCAGGATAGGGTCGAGCCATGGGATCGGCTCGCCAGCGGCGAGACAGTCGCTGACCCGCTTTTTGAACAGCGGTACAATTCGCTGTAGCACTTCGCGTTCCGTGCTCGCGATGAGCTCCATGTCCGCAAGATTGGCGACGCGTCCTCGCTTGCGACCCTCGGGTAATGTTGAGAGATAGACGACACAACCAAAGCTAGGCACGTCGGCCGGAGCGGCGGTGGGCAGGGAGGGCGGTGATTGGGGGGAATCCGAATTCATTGTGTCCGAGTCGATTGGGTTGCTGCGGTTTCGCTGGTGGGCCACTTAGGGAGGTGCGCGGGGGATGTCGAATAGGCACTTTACCTCGCTCTGAGGCACAACGATGCGCGGTGTCCGCCCAGTGATGTGCCGGCCAGTGATGTGCCGCCCAGTGATGTGCCGCCCAGCTAAGTCCGATAGTCTAACATGCTCCGCCCGTTTGGCGTGCCCTGAACGCACGTTTTGAAGTTGCGTGTTTTTCATAACCCGACGCGTCAGCGAGGGAATATCACCCTTGATTCGGTCTCTTGCGAACGCTTCGGGGGGTGATTTGCTAGGTAAAACGGCAATAACGCAACTTTGAAACGCGCACGTAAGATCACGAAAACGATTGTCAGAAATGTCGTTGGATCATTCGTGCCGAGAGGGATTGATGTTTACAATCCATGCTCAAGACGTGAGCTGTCGTCCGAATTCATTGGGATCCGAGTAACGCAAAGCGAAGGCAATCGATGACATATTGGCAAAATCGTTCCGCGGGTTGGAGTCGTCTGGGCGCCGCGTTGATGATGGTGGTCCTGGGGAGCATCACGGGAGCTAGGCAATCGGTTTGCGCGGATGAAACGGGCGATGGCGTCGAGCAATCGGTTGATCAGATGACGGAGCAGTTGATCGCGGAAGTCCGCCCCTCGTTGGTGACGATTCGTGTCGAAGGTCGTGATGGGGATCTGATTGGCATGGGGACCGGTTTTGTCATCGATAGCGATGGGTTGATCGCGACCAACATGCACGTGATTGGGGAGGGACGTCCCTTTACCGTGGAAACGTTTGAAGGCCGGAAATTGCCTGTGGTTGCGATCGAAGCGTCCGATGCAACGAATGATTTGGCAATCGTTCGGGTGGCGGTGGGCGACGCCAAGCTATCCGCATTGACGTTGGCCGAGGGAGAGTCGGCTGCGCAGGGGAAGCGGGTCTTAGCGTTTGGTAATCCGCTTGGGCTTCAGGACAGTGTGGTGGAAGGGATGATTTCGGCAGTTCGTGAAATGGATGGCCGCGAAATGATCCAATTGGCGATGCCGGTGCAACCGGGCAACAGTGGTGGCCCGGTGGTGGATCAGCAGGGCGAGGTGCTCGGGATCGTCAATATGAAATCGGCGGTGGATGATAACCTTGGGTTTGCGATTCCGATCGATCACTTGAAACCGCTACGAGAGCAAGCAAATCCCATCGCCATGGATCGTTGGGTACGGCTTGGTGGGCTCGATGAGAATCAATGGGAGGTATTGTTCGGCGCCGCATGGCGGCAGCGCGGTGGCGTGATTTCGGCAAGCGGAACCGGCACAGGTTTCGGAGGTCGTTCCTTGTGTTTGTCGAAAACGGTGGTCGACAAACCGGCATACGATATTTCGGTCATGGTGCGGTTGGATGATGAATCAGGAGCGGCTGGCATCGCATTTCACAGCGATGGCAACGATCGCCATTACGGTTTCTACCCCAGTAACGGAAAGATGCGGCTGACCTGTTTCTTAGGCGCCTCGGTCTATTCTTGGCAGGTGCTTAGCGATGTGAAGACCAAGCATTACTTGCCCGGTCAATGGAACCATTTGCGGGTCCGCATCGAAGAGGGGCGAATGAAATGTTATGTCAACGAGCATTTGGTCGTCGAATCCACCGACGCACAATTGACGCAAGGGCGGGTGGGGATCGTTAAGTTTCGTGATACGTCGCCAGAGTTTCGACGCTTTAACGTCGGCCCTGATTTAGCGGTGCCACCGATGAAACCCGAACTGGCGGATTGGTTAGCGGGGCTCGGAAACGGGGATTCCCCTCTCTCGGACGTCGATCAATTGCAAATCAATCGCTTGGCTCAAGCGGGTGACGTTGCGGCGCGAGAATTGATGCGGCGGGCAGCGGAATTGGATGCGGAAGCCAAGCGGATTCGAAATCTGGCCGGCGACGTGCTGCGGGCTCCGTTGCTTGCACAACTGAGTGAACTCTTTGCCAGCGAAGCGGATACCCAAAAATCCAGCGAAGCGGATGTCGAGACGGGACCGCACGATCGGCTCGTCAAAGGGGCGCTGCTGATCGCGGCGATTGAGAATCCGGAAGTTGATATCGCCGCCTACGAAGCAAAACTGGTTCAGATGGCCGAAGAGGTCGTGGCACGTTTTGATGCCGAAGATGACGAGCAATCCAAACGCCGGTTGCTCGATGAGTATCTGTTTCAAGAGAACGGATTTCACGGAGGTCGGTCGGAGTATTACCATCCGGCCAACAGTATGTTGGATCGCGTGATCGACGACCGCGAGGGATTACCCATTACGTTGGCGATTCTGTACATCGATTTGGCTCGACGGCTCGGATTGCAAGTCGAAGGGGTGGGATTGCCGGGCCACTTTGTCGTCAAACAGGTCCTCAAATCGGGCGACGAGCAACTGATTGATGTGTTTGATCGTGGAAACGAATTGAGTCAAGAAGCGGCTGGCGAATTGGTTCAACGGTTTGCGGGGCGGCCCATGGGGGATGCGGATTTGCAGTCACAAAGTGACCTCGATGTTTTGACCCGCGTGCTCAATAATTTGATTGGCATCGCGACCAAGGACCAGGACATCGACGCGATGTTGCGGCGTACAGAAATGTTTGTGGCGCTGCATCCCGCGGAGCATCGTTATCGTCTGATGCGCGCCCAGCTTCGGGCGATCTCGGGCCGCAGTGCCAGAGCTCAAGAAGATCTCGACGAATTGATCCGTCGCGAACCCGCCGGCCTCGAAGGGCTGCCGGTGCGGGAATTAGAAGCAGCCCTGCGCCGCGAAAACTAAGTTTTTGAAGTTGCGAGTTTTCATAACCCGAAGCGTCAGCGAGGGACGATCACGCTGGACTCGGTCCCTCGCTTACGCGTCGGGTTATGATTTACTGGGCAAACACGCCGGCGTCTCGACTTAGCCTCCTTCGGAGTCACTCAAGACGGCCATGAACGCTTTTTGGCTAATTTCGACGTTGCCAATCGCCTTCATCCGCTTTTTACCTTCTTTTTGCTTTTGCAGCAGTTTGCGTTTTCGCGTGATGTCACCGCCGTAACATTTCGCAGTCACGTTCTTTCGCATCGCCGGTACGGTTTCTCGCGCGATCACACGGCTTCCGATCGCCGCTTGCACCGCCACTTCGAACATATGGCGTTCGATTTCGGCTTTCAATTTCTTGGCCACCGCGCGGCCACGTCGATCAGCGTCGGCGCGATGACACACCACGCTCAGCGCGTCGACTCGGTTGCCATTGACCATGATGTCCATACGAACGAGGTCGGCTGGTTCATAGCCAACCATCTCGTAGTCGAGGGTTCCGTAGCCTTTGGTACAGCTTTTGATTTTGTCGTGCAAATCGTAAACGACTTCGGCTAGCGGAATGTCGTAAGTCAGCATTGCACGCTGGGCACCGAGGTACTCTTGAGACTTTTGGATGCCGCGACGCTCTTGGCACAATTTCATGATCGCGCCGATGTAATCGTTCGGGACGATGACACTGCAGCGCACGATCGGTTGACGGAATTCTTCGATGTCGCCCGGATCCGGTACGTCTTGCGGCTTGCGAATCGAGACCGTCTCACCCCGTTTGTTGATGATTTCGTAGGTCACGTTGGGCGCGGTTTGCACCAAGTCGACGTCCGATTCGTTCTCTAAACGCTGTTGCACGATTTCCATGTGCAACAGTCCGAGGAACCCACATCGGAAGCCGAAGCCAAGCGCTTCGCTTGTTTCCGGTTCGAATTCGAAGCTGGGGTCATTGATGGCCAACCGCTCCAACGCATCGCGCAGTTCGGTAAAGTCTTGACCGTCGCTGGGGAATAAGCCGCAATAGACCATGCGTTTGGGACGCGAGTATCCCGGCAACGGCGTGGTCCCTTGAGCGGACGCCAGCCCGACGGTATCGCCGATGTGGACATCGCCGAGACTTTTGATGTTGCAAATCAGATAGCCGACTTGCCCCGCTTTGAGTTCCTCACAGGACTCACGTGCCGGGGCGAATCGCCCCAGTTCAATCACATCGTGGTTCGATCCCGCTCGCAAAAAGCGAATTTTTTGGCCTTTGCGGACGGTTCCATTCATGACGCGAATGTAGGTGATCGCGCCACGGAAATCGTCGTAGTTCGAATCGAACACCATGGCTTGAAGCGGAGCGTCGGGATCGCCGGTCGGGGGCGGAATGTGTTCGATGATCGCGTCGAGCAATTCGTCGACACCGACTCCGGTTTTAGCGCTGACACGAACACATTCGTCGGGATCGGTCCCCAACGAATTCATCATCTCTTCGGCCACTTCGTCGGGGCGAGCGTGCATCAGGTCGATTTTGTTGATCACCGGAATGATCTTCAAATTATGTTCCATGGCGGCATAGGCATTCGCGACCGTTTGCGCTTCAACACCTTGGAATGCATCGACCAACAACAGCACGCCTTCGCAACAGGCTAGCGAGCGAGAAACCTCGTAATGAAAGTCGACGTGACCGGGGGTGTCGATCAAATTCAATTCATAGTCTTTGCCGCCCCGATTGAAACGCATCGTCACGGCGCGGGCTTTGATGGTGATGCCACGTTCGCGTTCGAGCGCCAAGTCATCGAGCAATTGCGATTTCATGGCACGCAGGGTCACGGTGCCGGTGTGTTCAAGCAATCGATCGGCCAGCGTGCTCTTGCCGTGATCAATGTGGGCGATAATGCAAAAGTTACGAATGTGAGCGGACATATTGCTTCTTTGGCCGTCAGCGGCCGTGTGACTAAAACTAATTCGAGGAGCCTATTTCTTTACGCCGAGCTCTTTGTTGTATTGTCGTCGGGCGTAACCGGCTACTCCAAGGTATCCCGCGTCACCCGCAAGGGACGCGAACGTAATTGTGGTTCCCTCGAACACATTCTCGAAGGTACGACTGCGGAATTCCGCCGATATTTTCGACAAAAAGCGTTGCCCGATACTGCAATCCGCTCCGCCAAAGTTCATCGCCCCCCCGAGCACCACCGAACCGGGGTCCAGGGTGTGGACGAAGGTGGTGATTCCGATGCCCAACCAGCGTGCGGTTTCGTCGATGATTTCGAGTGCGAGCGAGTCGCCATTTTGGGCCGCTTCATAGACGCGTTTTGCCGTCAATTCACTGTCGCCTCCGCCGAGCAATCCGCTCAGCGAACTTTTGGCGCCTTCGGTCAACCGTTGCCGGGTGCGTTGAACCACGGCGCTGGCCGAGGCATAGGCTTCGAGTTGTCCTCGGCCACCGCCCCAGACGCACAACCGTGCCGTGGGCGACGAATCGATGATGACGTGTCCGCATTCGCCCGCGAAACTGTTTGCGCCATTGACCATTTCCCCGTCGATGATGATTCCGCCACCGACTCCGGTGCCGAGGGTCAACAGCAGCATCGAGGAGTGTTCTTTGCCACTGCCACGCCAAAATTCGCCATAGGCGGCTGCATTGGCATCATTCAGAAAGGAAACCGGGCGTTCGAGCATCTTCCCGATCGTGTCCCGGATCGGAAAGTCCCACCAGCTCGGCAATTGAGGGGGGGCGACGAGGTAGCCGGTGACGAGATCCATCGGTCCCGGAGCCCCTAAACCGACGCGACGGACTTGGTCCGAAACGCCGAGTTGACCCTCGATATCTTGGATTACCGCAGCGATCCGCTGCATCGCCGCGGTGGGGCCTTCGGATTCGCGGGTGGGCAATTGTTCAAAGGCTAATGTTTCCCCTTCATCGTCGACCAAGCCAATCTTCATCGAGGTGCCGCCAATATCAATGCCCCAGAAAAAGGGGGGCGAGGCGGCCGCAGTAGCGGTGATTATTGGTGTATTGGGCATTTGACAATCGAGGGAGGGTTGGGGCTCTTTCGTGATGCGCTGCAGTATAAGAAAGCACTCAAATTGCCACAACGGACAACCTGCGCACGCAAGCGGGCGATTGAAGCCGATCGGCAAGAATCATTCAACATCATTTGGGGCCGCCGGCATCCCGCCCGCGGCCCCTTAAACGCCAAGGTTTTCCCACCCCTGTTTCGTCATCGCAGGCATGTGCCGACGCCCTCGCGGGCTCGCAATTCGAAGTTGCTGTGTTCCTAACGCGGTCCCTCGCTGACGCGTCGGGTTAGGATTTGCTAGGTAAAACGGCGATAACGCTACTTCAATAATGACGCATCGGGCTTTCCTTTGGTGGGCAGTTTCCTTTGGTGGGCAGCGCGTCCAACTTGCCCCCATGCGGGAATGTTGGGGCCAACCGGGCTTGTCGCAAGCGACGGGCTTAGCAAGAGCCGGGAGGGGTAGTTGCTTAACCGCCCCTCTTCACGCCAAGATAGTGAGCGATCTCCTCTTTTATCATCATGCATGTGCAGGCGGCTTTACCCATGTCCGACGAAACGAGTGAAGAAAAACCCAAACCCGTAGCCCTATCGCGCGATGCGCGTCGCGTGTTGGGAGTGTTGGTGGAAAAGGCCAAGACGACGCCTGACAATTATCCATTAACCATGTCGGGGCTGATTAGCGGTAGCAATCAGAAATCGAATCGATCGCCTCAGTTGCAGCTCAATGAGGACGATGTCTTACAGGCTTTGGACGAATTGAAACGAGTCGGTGCGGCGCGTGAGGTCCAAGGCAGCGGGCGGGCGACAAAATACCGCCACGCCGCTTACGAATGGTTTGATGTCGACAGTCCCGGCGCCTCGGTGATGACGGAACTGTTGCTACGTGGCCCGCAAACGCTTGGCGAAATTCGCACCCGCGCCTCGCGGATGTACCCGCTGGAGGACTTGAAGGTAGTCCAAGGGGTCGTCGATTCGTTGATCGAAAAAGACCTGGTGGAACCGTTGACGCCACCCGGACGCGGCCAAACCTTCGCACACAAATTGTATCCGCCCGAGGAGCGTCAGTACCTCGAAGCTCGATTGGAGAAGCAAGCGGCCGCAGCGGAATCGTCGACTGCGAGTGCACCGGCCAAAGCGAGTCTTGACGCGGTGGATGCCTTGATCGCCCGACTCGAAACGGTGAACGAGCGGATCGATGCGTTGGAAAAACGGATCGAAGAACTTGAGTCGTAGCCAAGCGGTCAAACGTGTCTGGCGAGTCAGCCACGACGATGGCATCGAATCGCTTTACCACTTGCAGAGAGAATCGATGTAGTCAGCGCTGCCGTCTCGTTTCCAAGGGTCGAGTTGGGCTTGGGCTTTGAGTTGCTGGCCGCGACGCAGCGGCGAGACAAAGAACTGGCTGTGGATCTCGGGGATGGCCGTCATGTCGCCCCACAGCTTTTCGAACTGAGCCACTGGGAAAACGTCTTCTTGGGCATTGCCCCAACGTTTTTTGACATCCTTCAGCGTGATGTAGGTCGGCAACCGCTGCGCCATCGTGCGGATGGCTTGGTCGACGCGTTGGGGATCCGCTAGATCGGAGCGGGTCAGCCCAAAGGAATCCAGCAATCCGTCGATCGAGATCCATGTGGTCATCGAGTTATAGAAGGTGAGATCGAATTCAATTCGCTCGTTCGGCATCGCTAGCCCTTCGACCAGCCGCGGTCGTCCATTGACCATCGCCAGCCCTCCGCCGCGGTCTTCCAAACGGCGGCTGATCACTTCGAACGAGAGGGTCGCTTCGCCTGCGATGTGACAACCGAGTATTGCTGGGTCGATGTTTGCACCGAGCGTGTCGATGTTGTGCAGCATCAAGTAATCGAGCTGGGGTTGGCGATCGAGCATTTGTTTCAACACGCCGCTGCGAAGCATGCCGGGGATCTCGAACCAATGTCCCACCGGGTGGATGCACTGGCTGGGCAAATTGTCGGTGTAATCGCTCGCTTCTCCCGCCGATTGGGCCCAGCCGATCAGTGCGGTTCGCAGACTCTCGCGTACTTTTTGCTGTTGTTCATCTAGGATTTGTTGCGTGGTTTCCTCCCACAGAAAACGCAAATCACGGACTGTCGGAATCATTCTCAATCCGACGCCGCGGCCGGTCGAAACGAGCACGTTGTCGCCGAAACCGAATTGGTGGTTGCGGTCTAAAAAATCGCGGATCGGTCGATCGGTCAGATGGCTGGTCGTGAACACGTGAGGGATCGAGGCGTCATGTTTTTCGCTGCTGGCTCGGTTTTTGGCGAGATGGACTTCCATGAAACTGCGCTGGCGACCGGCAAAACGACAGAACGGATGCAATGCCTTGCAAACGCCCGCGCCTTCGGTCCAACGACTGCCGACGCCGGCGGCCAACGTGACGACGGCTACCCGGCCTGACTTGATCGCGGCCGCCCCAAGGTCTGCGTACTTGGTTTCAATGCCGCGAC
Organism: Novipirellula galeiformis; assembly: GCF_007860095.1. NCBI lineage: Bacteria > Pseudomonadati > Planctomycetota > Planctomycetia > Pirellulales > Pirellulaceae > Novipirellula > Novipirellula galeiformis. Next base: position 800,435 of record NZ_SJPT01000004.1, read on the forward strand.
GCAAATCGATCACGTGTTCCGGCTTCACGTCCTGGATCATCGTGTTGGCCGGCAAACGGTTTTGTGACAATCCAATCCGCCCGCTAATCAGATCCGCGCGGATTTGTTCGTGTTGGACCCGATCAAACCCGATCCGATTCAACAGTGGCTCGAGGGAGGATTCGCTCGACGGTGGAACCGCCGCTGAGGGCAGGATGCTCTCGAGCAACATGCCTGCGGTCGCCCGGCCGCTTTCATGATCCTGACACCGTTGGCTGATTCGCTCGAGTTCGGATCGCGTTCGCGAGGAGAGTTCACGCAGGGGAGTGCGAAGCAGCGTGGGCAACACGAGGGCATAGTAGCGATCGGGCAGCATCGCGGCATCACCGCAGAGCATTTCGGCACGGGTGCCGTGGTCGTTGATCTTAAAATCGTAGACGACGGGATCCATCGCGAAGGGGAGTGACGTTTCGAGGTCCCGTTTGGTGTTCACCATCGCTTGGCCCAGCCAGTCTTGCGCCGCGGGTTTTATTTGAGGATCAAACATGAACCCCATGCCGCCTCCGGCCATCCCGCCGAGCATCCAAAAGCCCCAAAACGCGTCACCGTAGCGCTCGCGGCACTGTTCGATCAAGGCGTCGGTAAAGCGATTGGTGGCCCAGGGGATGATGGTTTGCAGTGGCCCTTCGAAATTGCGCGTGGTGACATTGCCGACTCGTCGAATGTCGCCTGTTTTGAGCGCCGCGACGACTTCGTCAAGGATTTCGATCGCTTCGTTTCTGCCCTGCCATTCCGATTCGCTACGGAGCAAATAGTGCTCGGTGACCATCTCGAGGATTGGGCCGACGTTTTGGGCCATCCCGCCATGCACGAGTACGAGCGACTCTTGGATCTTTTGACGGGTGGCATGCGAAATTTCGTCGTTACCCAAGACATGGTGCACCGGCATCAACCGCCCACGGCTAATGCCGTATTCGGGGTCGTGCTCCTCCGCGGTGGTTCCGCAGATCAACTTGATGCCGGGCCAAACGCCGCCCGAGTCTTGCCATCCGCCGCCGCTGCCGCCTAGCCATTCGCCCAGAATCGCACGTGCGGCGACTAATCGGCGATCCGCTTCGCTCAGCGGCCCGGTTAGCGATTGGACTTGTCCGGTCGCTCGCATCAGCAATGAGATCAAGGAACCGAGCAGGTTGGTGGAAACGGCCAGCCGCGAACCCTTGGGAATATCGTTGATTTTGCTGACCAATTCCAATCCGCGACCTGGTCCGAGCATCACGCTGAGTAGCTCGGCGATCGATTCACGACAACCTTCGAGCCCCGGCGGCACGATGCCCGCAGCGATCAAGGCGGCTTTGAGCAGCCCCAGATAATCGCGAGCAAAATCAAACGTTTCGGCGATCGATTGTAATGTTGTCGTCGCGCCAAGATCGACGCTGGTCAAGCGAATGACCGGTTCGTCGATGATCCGCAAGTAGGTTTCGATGGGTGGTTTGGTTTCGGAATCGCGGCCGCGAACGCCGAGATCAACCGAGACATTCAAGACCCGAGCCCCCTCGGGAAAATCCATGCCCAGAAAGAAAATGTCGCTCCATGCGCTGTGCGAAAAATCCATCCGCACGGCGGTTGTCTCTTTCATCAATGGCGACGTGCCGGTGGCCGGATCGATGGCGAGCAATTCAGGACGGATCCGCAAAGGGTGGTCGGCGGGATGCCCGACGCGGAACATCCACTGGTTGCCTCGCACGGTGCGGACACTGCGGCGAACTTGATCGGCGAGCGTTTGGAAGCCGAGTTGATGGTACGCTTGAGCCAATGCACTCGCCAATGCATCGCTTGGGCCAGCTTCGTTTTGATACGCCAGAAAACAATCGATCGCTTCCATAAAACGGCGAGCCAACAAGTGCTCGTAACCTTCGTACGGAATGTGGCCGGATTGCTCGACCGATAAACGCGGCGGTAAGTGATAGCGGTAGATCGCCGACAAGAAAAACAACGCTCGTACGCGGTGATACAAATTTGGCTCGTCACGGCGAAAGGCGTCGAGGGCGCCGACGCTCTCCAGTAATCCCGAGAGGGTTTGCCCGCGACAAACCGATTCGAGCGATTGGTTGCGAATCGAATCATCATCGGAAATGATGATCTCGATTAATCGCTTGGTTTGGACGTCACTCATCGGGCTACGCTTCCTTCGGGGCGGATGGCCAGCAATTCAACCATTTCGGTCAAGATCCGATCTCGATCACGTCCCGACAATCCAATCGCCAATTGAGCGATCAAGAGTCCGTAGGTGACGCCTAGGTTGTATCGCGATCCTTGCAGTTGAAATGCGAGGTAACGTTGCCGTGTCATCAACATTGCCAACGCGTCCGAGAGCGCGGGTTTCTCGCAGCAACGATCCGTCAGTAATGGTTCGATCAAATCCATGACATCCGCGGTCAACACGTGCATTCCGAAGAAGCCCAAATAGTGCCCGGCGCGGAGTCCGGGGGTCACCAGTTCTTGTTCGGCATAGGTGGGCGTTGGTTTTTCGACGACCGCTTCGATTTCGTACAAGTCGTCGCGTCGCGGTAAGTGTGGACCGCTGACAATGCCAAAGTATGGCAGTTTGTTTTCACGCGTCGATTGAACGGCCGAGACCGAACATTCAAATTCGTTGGCAATTTTGATCAATTGTTTCGCGCACGGGATCTCCGAGGAACTGAGATACAAGTGATCGCCGACGAGATGCAGGAACGGTTCGCTCGCGACGAAGGATTTCGCCCGATAGATCGCGTCGGCATAGCCAAGCGGTTCGGGTTGCTCGACGAATTGTAGATTGGCGAGTTGAGCTCCCGCGGCCTGTTCGTAGGCTTCCTGGTCCCCGGGCTGGATGACAACACAAATCTCATCGATGCCAGCGGCGAGCGTCTCTTCGACGATCAATTGCAGTGCCGTCTTGGTCTCTCCGTTTCGATCCACCAATTGCTGGAGCGGCAAGGTGTTTTGGTTGGGAGCCGCAGCGGTGATAACAGCCTTGTGGACCTGCATGGCGGATGGCGATGGTGGGAGGGAAGGGGGTGGAATGCGACACCGCGAGACGTCCCAAGCGTTGCCGCGACGGTCGGGTCGGGGGCGGTTGATTGAGGAACCCGCACGCGTCCGTTTTGAAGTGACGCGATTGCCGTTGTGCTCAGTCAATCATAACCCGAAGCGTTAGCGAGGGATTGGGTCCAGCGTGATATTCCCGTCGCGGACGCTTTGGGTTACGAAAAACAGATCCCTTCAAAACGAGCGCATGCGGGCTTGGGATAAGGGGGTGGCTGGACGGGAATCCACTCACCGGGCCATCCGCTAACTGGGCCATCCAATCACGCCGTCCCGCTGCCAATCGAGATGGCTGGAGATGCACGGCGCGGAGTGGAACGAGCGTTATTTTGATTTCCGGCCGAGAACCAAGAAGGTGGGGTTGAGCGATTCAAATCGGACCCGTTCCATTTGGTGTTGACCACGCGAGATGTTGATCATCCGCACATCGTGAATCAAATCGGCTGCCGAAAGGAGGTTTTGAACCGAGACCAGATTATCGGGACTGGAGACATTCACAACGATTCGGCCTCCTTGGGCCAATCGCGGAACGGCCGCCGCGACCAACTCGGGAACCACGCGTCCGGTGCCACCGACGAAGATCGCGTCGGGGTCGGGCAACTCTTTCCAGGCATCAGGGGCTTGGCCGTGGACGGGGATCAACGAAGGCACGTCGAACATCTTCGCGTTCTCGATCATCAAACCGTAGTCCTCGGCATCCATCTCAATCGCAAAGACTTTGCCGCGGTTGGCGATCGATGCCGCTTCGATCGCAAGCGACCCGCTGCCTGCGCCGACATCCCAGACGGTGCTTTGCGGTGTCAGATCGAGTTCCGACAAAGCGATACAGCGAACTTCGGCTGGCGTCAACAAACCTCGCTTGGGACGCGATTGCAAAAACAAATCGTCGGGATTTCCAAACAAGCGGCGATGGGTGCTGCCGCTAGGGCGATCCGCAGCCCCCGTTTTGCGCACCAAGATCATCACGTTCATGCCGCTGAACGATTGGCTTCGGATCGAACTCAATTCTCCTTGAGTGACCGTTTCACGCGGGGTGCCAAGGTTTTCACAAATGTAGGCGGTGAAGTAGTCGATCCGTCGATCGAGCAGCGCTTCGGCAACCACCGCTGGCGAAATTTCTTCGGTCGTAAAGATGCCCACGCGTTCGGCGGTTCGAATGTTGTCCACGACCCGATCAAGCGATTGGTTCGCGAGGTTGGTTAGATAAGCGTCGTCCCAGCTCTCTTTGACTCGAGCGAACGCTAATTGCATGCTGCTGACATGCGGCACGACGTCGAAGCGATCTTTGCCGAACGTTTCGGTCAAGTAACGGGCGATGCCATAAAACAGCGGGTCGCCACCGGCTAGCACGACGGCGTGTCGGTCGCCGAGGTCGTAAATCGATTGCTCGAGTTGCTCCAAATTGCTACCGACGATGATTCGCCTCGCATCGGAGGCCGGGATCTTATCGAGCAACGGGGCTGGGCCAATCAAAACGGACGCGAGGTCAATCAATAGTCTCGCTTGACCGGTGAGGCCATCAAGTCCATCGTCGCCAATCCCAACAATATGAATGCGAGCAGTCAATCTAGATTCCGTAATGGGTGGTGGTGTGAACGTTTATGCTGGATGAATCTTCAGAATGTCGGTCGACACGCAGAACGCCGATCCCCCGGTTTACAATTTGCGAAGCGCTTTCATGATCTCTTCGGTCGTGGATCGATCGGCATGCGATGAACTGACTTTCGACCAAGCGACGCGGCCATTTTTATCAATCACATAGGTTGCCGGGTAAGCGGTTTCACGGGGCGAGTGCCAACGCAGTCCCCACTGAGTCACCATCGCCATTGCGTCGTCACGCACCAATACGATGGGGTCCGGCAAACGCCGCGAGCCCAGGAATGATTGGGCATGACGCGATAGTTTTGGATCATCGCCGGGATAGACTAGGATCACACGGGCGGCGGCAGCGGAGATCGCTTTGGCGCGATTGATGATGCTGCTGACTTGATGGCTGCATAGTGGACATTGGTAGCCGGGATAGCCTCGCAAGACCACGACCACCACGGGCCCCTGTTGGTAGGCTTCCTTCAATTCGATGTAATCGTTGCTGCCCACAATCGGCAGCTCGAAGTTGATCGCCTTGCTGCCGACGGCGAGCGGTTGAGCCAATCCGGCATTGTTGGCTTGTGCATCGAGACAGAGTGTGGTGCACAACAACATCCAACACGCGGCAGTGGAGACTCGAGGAATCATCATTTCAAATCGTTTTTGATTTTGGCAAATCGGAGCGAAGCCGTTAACGATCGCGTTTTTCGCGTTGTCGTCGACTGTAACGTTCTAGAATTTTGCGTTCGGCGCGGGTTAAGCTTGACTCTCCATGAGAGTGGATTTTAGCCAAAATGCGATCGGCTTCGTCCGCGTCTTGTCTCAGCTTGCGGTCGGGGTCATGGATTTTCAGCTTCATGCGGCGAGAGCGTTGGCTGAGGTACTTCGGCAAGTCGGTAAGGGTGCTCAGATCAAGCCAGCGGAAATTCCAGCGTTGGTAGAAATAGCTTGCGGCGAAAACGGCCCCGGTCAAATGGACTTCAAAGGCGGTGGTCGCACGGCCCATCAAACCTAACGCTCCGGCGAAATCCATCGCCACAAAACCAACCGCTAAGATCCAAGCTTTGACTGGGATCACGAGCATTAACAACACTTCTTCGTGCGGATAATAGCAAGCAAACAAAATCGTCGTGGCCACGACCGCACCACTGGCCCCGATCACCGCACCGCCTCCTTGGAACCAGTACGAAATCGAAGCCACGATGCCGCCGGCGATCACCGCGCCAAGATAGAACTTTAGAAACTCCTGCGGGCCGAGACGACGCTCGACAATGCGGCCGAAGAAAAACAGCCCGATCATGTTGAACAACACATGATTGAGATTGTTGATGTCGTGCAAAAAGCCGTAGGTCAGGAATTGCCACCACATCCATGGCTGAGTGAGCGTGCTCGCTTGCGCGGCGAACCACGGCGTCAATTGGCTGCTGCCCTGTTTGGCGAACAAGAAATCGATAAAGAACACGACGACATTGATCACGATCAACATGATCGTCACACTGCGCGGTTTCTCGACACGGTCCCACGGGGTGCGTTCGAGCGAGCGTCCGTAGTCGCGGTCATAAAGACCCATGAACCATTCCTGTTAACGAGAGCAATTTGGAAAATGACGTGGGATTCAAACGTGGGATTCAGGTCGTAGCTGGGTTCGCGCAGAACGCGGTCCATCGTGAACGCGACGGTCGCTATATCGAAATTAAAATAGCGATCCAAGGGTAGCGATGGGCGAAACAAACCGTTGATATCCTAAGCTGATGGCATCGTAGCAATGCGAGGGTGGCCCCGTCGATATCGCTCGGGAGCCCGCTCGGGATTGAATTTTCGTAAAATTACCGGATCCAGCCGCCTCCAAGGACTCGGGTTTTGTCAAAAACGACGGCCGCTTGGCCTGGAGCAATTGCTAGCTGAGGCTCGTCAAATTTGACTTCGAATTGATCCGGTTGGTCTGGATTGACGTGCACGCGAGCCGGCAGCGGGGATCCGTTGTAGCGGATTTGCACTCCCACTTGCTCCGGAAGCGTGCTCGGATCGACCAACCAATTCGCCTCGTTGGCGACCAAACCGTCTCGCGCCAGTGCATCTTGATGTCCAATCACGACGCGATTGGTCTCCGTTTCAATGCGGACGACAAAGTGAGGGGTGCCCATGGCCACGCCCAATCCTTTGCGTTGACCGATCGTGAAGGCCTCGTAGCCCGCATGCTTTCCGACCACTTTCCCCTCGGTCGTGACGATCTCTCCCGCCGTGGCACCGACCATTTCAGGGCGTCGAGCTTTAACAAAATCGCTGTGATGACCTTGGGTCACGAAGCAAATTTCTTGGCTGTCACGCTTGCCTGCGACCCCCAGACCAAGCTCCGTTGCCATTTCCCGAATCCGAGGTTTTTCAAACCCACCCACCGGAAGTAGCATGCGGTTGAGACGTTCGGCGCCGATGCCAAACAGCGCGTAGGATTGATCTTTGTTGGAATCGAGCCCCCGGTGCAGTTCGGATTGGGAGCCGTTTTGGATCATGCGGGCGTAATGGCCGGTCGCCACAAAATCAGCGTCGACACCGTCGGCATAGTCGAACAGGCGACCAAATTTGATCCAATTATTGCATTTCACACACGGATTGGGGGTTCGTCCGTTGAGATAGTCGTCCACGAAGTAGTCGACGATGCGGCGAAAATCTTCTTGCAGATCGAGCGCATAGAAGGGAATGCCCATTTTAGACGCGACGCGGCGGGCGTCGGCGGCATCCGACGCGGTACAGCAGCCTTGTTTGTGGTCGGCGCGGGTTTGGTGGAGACCGCCGAGGACCGGTAACGTGCCGCCTGTGCCGCCCTGGGCTGTGCCGTTCTGGGGCATGTCGCCCGTCGGGGACGCATCGCCCGGCTCGCTGCTGCAAACACGACTCGATTCTTCCCCGTGCCTCATAAAGACACCGATACACTCGTGCCCCGCCTCGAGCAATAAATGTGCAGCGACGCTCGAATCGACGCCGCCACTCATCGCGAGAACCACGCGTGCCATATCTCTTTTTCCTTGAACTCGATATTATTTTATCTGTACTGTCATCAATTTCAGCCCTTTTATTCTTTCCGGAGCTCACCCCACGAATGGACGCCGAATTCGTTCAACGCAGCAAAAGGATCCGCGAACGCCTGCTCCAACTCGGAGACTCTCTTTGACTACGCTGCCAAACGTAGCGAAATCGAGTCAATCGAAGCGCGGATGGGCCAGCCCGGATTTTGGGACGACAACGATGCGGCCCAAGAGGTTGTTTTGCAACTGAAGGGACTGAAAGCTATTGTCGGTCCTATGGGGAAATTGTCTACCGCCGTCGAGGACCTTGACGCATTATTCGAGATGGCCGACGAGGACGAATCGATCGCCGAGGAGGTGGCCGTGGAGGTCGCTCGGCTCGAAGAAGTGCTGGACAATCTCGAGCTCAAGGCCCTTCTCAATGGCCCCAACGACTCGGCCGGTGCGATCATCACGATCAATGCACGCGACGGAGGAACCGATGCCAATGATTGGGCTGACATGCTGTTGCGAATGTATTCGGCTTGGGCGGTCGGCGAAGATTACTCGATCCAACTGCTCGATCGCCAAGAGAACGAGGAAGCAGGCATCAACCATGCATCGATCGCGGTGCGAGGCCCGATGGCGTACGGCTATCTCAAAGGCGAAGAAGGGGTTCACCGACTCGTGCGGATCAGCCCGTTCAATAGCGAAGGCAAGCGTCAAACGAGTTTCGCCGCCGTCAGTGTGACGCCCGAAATCGATGACTCGATCGACATCGACATCGAGGAAAAGGACGTTCGCATCGATACCTACCGGGCGGGGGGAGCAGGAGGGCAGCACGTCAATAAAACTGACAGTGCGATTCGCTTGACCCACGTTCCCACCAATACGGTCGTGCAGTGCCAAAACGAGCGGAGCCAGCATCAAAACAAGGCCACCGCTTGGAAAATGCTGCGAGCGAAGATGGCCCGGATCGAAGAAGAACGACGGGAAGCCGACGATGCGACCAAGTACGCCACGCAAGCTCGTACCGGTTTTGGTAGCCAAATTCGCAACTACTTCCTGCATCCCGATCAACGCGTCAAGGATGCTAGAACGGGACATTACGTTGGTAGTTTTAATTCCATGATGAACGGCAGTGAATTGCAAGGGTTTCTCGACGCGTTTTTGCGTCTGAAAGCCGGCAAGCAAGAGAAAGGTTAATGCAATGCCATCGATTTTTACCAGGATCATTGATCGCGAAGTCCCAGCGGACATCGTTTTTGAAGACGACACCTGTTTGGCGTTCCGCGATATCGCACCGAAGGCGCCGACCCACATTCTGATCATCCCCAAAAAGGAGATCGAGTCCCTCGACGACCTTTCCGAAGAGGACGAGGATATCGTCGGACGCTGTGTGGCGGTGGTGGCCAAAGTGGCGGCGGCCGAAGGGTTGTCCAACGGCTACCGCATGGTGGTCAATTGCGGCGAGGAGGGTGGCCAAGAGGTTCCTCATCTCCATTTTCACCTGCTCGGAGGACGCAAGTTGGATTGGCCGCCAGGCTAATACGGACGCCCGATTAATTCAGCCGCCCGATCCCGACCGCAGCGGGAACGATTGAAAAGGTAAAGTTGTAAACTGAAACGTTTAAAACTGAATGACGCGGCGATGCATCGCCGCGTCTCTTAGCAGGTAGGCAGGAGTCTTTCGCTAGATTAGCCGTTTTGGCGTTAGCCACGGTTCAAGCGGAGCTAACGCCCAAGCGGCTTATGGGATTTCACCCAATCATTCCTGCCTCCCTGCTTCGTTTGTTCTTCCCGCTTTTCCTTTTTCAATTCTTTCTGCCATCCTTGGATGGTTGCTGCTTTGCACGCAACAGCATCGGTAACCACCGATGCTGTTGAAACAATGCCAAGGCAAACCCTTTCGCAAGTTGAAAGTCGCAGGCTCCAAACAGGCCGCCGCTTACTTCAAATTCTCGAGCAAAAACGCCCACAGATCGGCATACTCGTCGATCCGCTTGCTGACCGGGGTGCCCGCACCGTGTCCGGCGCGCGTCTCAATCCGGATCAGCGTCGGGTTGTCACATCCTTGGGCGGCTTGCAATGCGGCCGCGAATTTGAAGCTGTGTCCCGGCACGACGCGGTCGTCGCGGTCGGCGGTCGAGATCAACGTCGCGGGATAACACGTCCCGGGTGCGAGGTTGTGCAGCGGTGAATAGGCGAGCAGGTTTTCAATCTGATCCGCTTCGTCGCTGCTGCCATATTCGGTGGCCCAGGCCCATCCAATCGTAAACTTGTGGTATCGCAGCATGTCCATCACGCCGACGGCGGGCAAACAGGCTCCGAACAACTCCGGTCGCTGCGTCATCACGGCACCGACAAGCAAGCCTCCGTTGCTGCCGCCGCGGATCGCCAATCGGCTCGATTGCGTGTAGCCCTTGTCGATTAAATGTTCGGCGGCGGCAATGAAGTCATCGAACACGTTTTGTTTTTTCAATCGCATGCCATCTTCATGCCATTGACGACCGTACTCACCTCCGCCGCGCAGGTTTGCAACCGCGTAGATGCCGCCATTTTCGATCCAAGCTGCATTGGCGGGTGAGAACGACGGAGTCAACGAAATGTTAAAGCCCCCATACGCGTACAACAGGGTGCGGTTGGAGCCATCCAATTGAGTGTCGCGGTGACGTGTGACGATCACGGGGACCTGGGTTCCATCCTTGCTGGTCGCAAAGAGTTGTTCGGTGACATAGTCCTCGACGTTGATCGGCGTTTGAGGACGTTGCCACAACGAGATTTCCCCACTGCTTAGATCGACCCGATAAATCTCCGTCGGCGTGACGTAATTGGTGAAGTCAAAGAACGTTTCGGTGGCATCTTGTCGGCCCCCGAAACCATTGGCGCTGCCGACGCCGGGCAAGGGAAGGTCATTGATGAAGGTGCCTTGGATCGTGTGCCGCGTCACTCGACTACGAGCGTCCTGCAAGTAGCTCAGGTAAAACGTTTCGCCAAACAAACTGGCCGATTCAAGGACGTTGTCGGACTCGGGGATCACCTCTTTCCATCGATCGCGATCGGCGTTGCCGGCCTCGATTGCAATTAAACGACGTTTCGGTGCGTCATTGTCGGTCACAAAATAATGGGTCGTACCGACCGACGCGATCCACTCGTATTCGGCATCAAAACCGCTGATCAACGGTTCAACTTGGGCTTCAGGATCCGTCAAATCTTTGATGAAAATTTGTGACTTGGGCTCGCTGCCCTTCCAGTTGTGGATGATGAGGTAACGTCCGTCATCGGTGACCGACGGTGAGAATCCCCACTTCGGTTCGTCGGGTCGCTCGAGGACGAGTTGATCTTTGGATTGATCGTCGCCTAAGCGATGGAAGAACAAACGTTGGTTTTCGTTGGTGCCGGTTAATTCTTGGCCTTCGACCGGAGCGGTATAGCGAGCGTAGAAGAAACCGCTGGCGTCGGGCATCCATGCGATGCCACTAAATTTGCTCCAACGAATGACATCCTCTCGATCTTGGCCGGTGGCGACGTCACGCACTTTCCAAGTTCGCCAATCGCTGCCACCATCGGCCAATGAATAGGCGATCAGCTTTCCATCCTTGGTGGTCGCGGTCGAAGCGAGCGCGACGGTGCCATCTTCGCTGAGCGTGTTGGGATCGATTAGCACTTGCCGCTCGGCGTCGAGCGAGTCGGCTTTGTAGAGGATGCTTTGGTTCTGTAGCCCGTTGTTGTGAGTGTAGATGTAACGATCGCCCTTGCGGCTGGGCAGGCCGAACCGTTCGTAGTTCCACAATTTTTCCAGTCGCGCACGCATCGCCTCTCGTTCGGGTAACGATTGCAGATAGGCCTGGGTGACTTTGTTTTCCGCGGCAACCCATTCAGCGGTTTCCTCGCTTTCGGTGTCCTCGAGCCAACGATAGGGATCGGCGACGCGGTGACCATGGTAGTCGTCGGTAACGTCGACCGTTTTGCTATCAGGGTATTGCAGGGGACGCGGAGATGAAGTGAGCGTGTTTGATTCTTGAGCCAAGGTGACGCCTGAGAGGAAGATGGAACTTAGGATCGTGAAAGTGAACATTGATGCTGCCCGCGTTGACGCCGGAAACATCGGTTGTGTGAAAAGGTGTAACATTGCAGTGAAGGGCTTGTGGCTAAGGAAGGGAATGTGCAATGAGTGACCCCCGCTGGCAACTGAGTTCAGCCCGAGGGGGCGAGGGTTGATCAGGGGGTGCTGGAGTATCGTACTCGATTTTTCAGTGGGAATGAAAAGGGGGGCGTCCATTGGCTGCGGTATCCGTTGCGGCACCTGATCGCGAGGCGGGTTGGCACTTCGCCACCTTTTGGCCTCGCCACCCTCTGTTACTGCTGGCGATCGCCGCTGCGGTTGGCATCGTGATCGACGCTTGGATCACACAGCCCTTTCAAAGTCGAGTCGCGTTTTGGGGGGCGGTCGCACTGGTTTCCTGCGTTTTGTTCGTGTTGGGGGCTGCCGCACGAAAGCGATTCGCAGTCGTTTTGGCTGTCATGTCGTTGGCGGGGCTGTGGCATGGCTACAACGACTCTCGCTATCAAACAGCATCGATTCTGAACGAGTTAGCAGCGTATCCGGAGCCCGCGATCGTCGAGGGGACCGTGGATCGGCCGGTGGTGCTTCGCCGCAATCCGTTGGCCGATTCCGTGCGGGGGCGAGATCAATCGCCGTGGCAATCGGTGCTTGAATTACAGCTTCATCGTGTTCGCATGGGGCAACGTTTTCACGCCTGTGATGGACGCGTGATGGTCGTCGGTGGCGGGCGGTTGGATCACTTTCGTCCGGGGGACACGGTTCGGGTTCATGGCGAATTAGCTCCGATCATGGCACCGAATAACCCAGGTGAAAACGATTTGCGTCCGGTGTATCGGCGTCGTGGGATTCACGCCCGAATGGATGTCGATCGAGAGAACCAGATTCAATTGCGTGAGCAATCATTCGTTCTCGGTCGTGTGGTCGCAGGCATGGCCACGCGTAGTCGCGAACTGCTTTTGCGGCACACCGGTGCATCGGCGGGGCCGTTGGCGGTGGCGTTGGTGATCGGGCAACGCGACTTCGTCGATCCCGAGACACGCGACTTGTTGCTTGTCACCGGCACGGCGCATTTGTTGAGTGTCAGTGGCTTGCATCTTGCGATCGTGATCATTTTAGCCAGCGGCATTGCGATCCTGTTGCGATTCCCGCTGGGAGCAAAAATCGTCTGGGTTTTGGCGATTTGTTGTTTGTATACCGCGATCACCGGAGGTCGCCCGCCGGTGATGCGTGCGGCGGTATTGGTGGCAATGGTGATGTTTTCACTGTGGTTCAAGCGACCGGCGCAACCGATCAATACTTTGTCGTTGGCCGCACTAATCTTGCTCGCGATCAATCCCGAGAATCTGTTTCACGTTGGCGTTCAGCTCTCATTCTTAGCCGTGGCAACTTTGTTTTTGTGTCAGGGCCGCGCGGTCACTCATTCGCATGCGGCGGGTTTGGCGATCGAAAATGAACAACGAATCGACGCCTTGATCGAATCCTCTCAATCGGCCACGGTTCGCTATGCGCGGATCGGATGGATGTGGCTCGGACGCATGGTGTGGTTCAGCGGCTGTGTGACCGCGATCAGCATTCCGTTGGTGTGGCACCAATTTCATATGGTTTCATTGATCAGTGTGGCGACCAATGTGATCTTGAGTCCGTTTTTGTTTTTCTCGTTGGCGTCGGGCGTTGCCACGGTCGTGGTGGGATGGGCGTTGGAATCGTTGGCCGCGATCCCTGGTTTTCTATGCGGGTTTGGACTGCAGCGAATGCGAGAGATTATCGGCATTGCGGCGGAGATTCCGTATGGCCATTTCTGGCTCCCCTCGCCCCCCGCGGCTTGGGTGTTTGTGTTCTATTTGGTGATGGTGCTCTCACTGTGTTGGCCGCAGAGTCGAGCGAGTTCTCATTTTCGTTACGGCTGGATTGCGTTTTGGATGGGGGCCGCTTGGATCATGGCCACCACCCATTCGCCGCTCGAAAGTGGATCGTTTGAAGCGACCTTCGTCGACGTCGGGCATGGCACGAGCGTGGTTTTACGAGACGATCGTGGACGCGTTTTTCTCTACGATTGCGGTCGCTTGGCAAACGAGATGGGCAGTAGTCGTGATATCGATGCGACGCTTTGGTCGCTCGGAGTGACCCGTTTAGACGCGATCTTTCTCTCTCATGCCGATTCGGATCACTACAATGCCATCCCGGGGGTGTTGCGGCGTTTCCAAGTCGATCGCATCATCACGCCCCCTGGGATGCTCGGCAAACAAGAACTGGGATTGAGAGCCACGCGTGAGGCAATTGAGTCCGCCAACGTGCCCGTGATTGAAGTCCATGATGCGGTGCTCGTGCCCGAGTTGCCGCCAGAATTTTCGTTGTTACATCCGCCGAAACGAAGGGTTGCCGGCAATGACAATGCGAACAGTTTAGTGTTGCAAGTCGATGTGGGGGGACGGGCGTTGTTGTTGCCCGGCGATCTTGAACCGCCAGGAACCGAAGTGTTGATTAACAAGCGGCGGCCACCGCTAGGCAGTGTTTTGATGGCGCCGCATCACGGCAGTTTGACGATGGATGCAGAGTCGATTTTGCAATGGTCACGCCCGGCCGAGGTGATCGTCAGCGGCGGCAAACGCTCGAGAAAGCCAGCGGTTCGCGCGATGTTAAACACCACCGGGGCTGGGGTCTACGTGACGGCGGAAGTAGGCGCCGTGCGGGTTCGCATCGGCCGGGATGGCGAGGTCGAAGTGCGATCATGGAAACGATCGCCGTGGTAAGGTGCCTTTCGGACTCGCTAGAACATTATGAAAAATGACATGGGATTCATAATGTAGCTGCGTTCGCAAGAACGCGGACCAACGCAAGGGCGACACGAGCTACATCAAAACACCTGCCTTACTCCACACTGCCGCGGACTTCTTGTAGCATGCTGTTCAGCTCAGGCAGCACTAACGACGAGGGCAAGGCGTAGCTGACCACGCGACCGGCTCGGGCAATGTTCAATCCGATCACGCGTCCAGAGGAATCGAGAACGGGACCGCCACATTGATCGGGATCCAACAGGGTGTCGTGTTGGAAGACGCGTTCGAAGCCGCTCAGTCGTGCGTTGCGTGGTCCATTGACGCGTGAGTCGTTTTCGGATTCTTGCAGCACCCCAAACTCGCGAATGCCCGCGTTCATTTCCATCGTGCTGCCGGCTCGGACGATCGTTAATTGAACACTCTCGCCCGGGAACATCCCACGTAGGGTGGTGATCACGTTGTCGCTGGTAAAGACTTCGCGTCCATTGATCGCGATGATTTGGTCCTCGGGTTCGATGCCTGCCTCGTCCGCACCACTGTCGGGCCAAACGCCTTGCACGCGTGCCCGCCCATTGCTGCTGTTGCCGAGGACGACGCCCAGTCGTCCTTTGTGATCGACGCGGCGTTCGAGCACGCCGAGGCTGCCAATGCCAATCGGACGTCCCGTGCGACCGGTGGTGATCAGAAAACTTCCCACAGGCGGTAGCTGCGGATAAAACTCGGCGGGTTTGACGTGAGTGTCCGCATCGATTTTGAGTAAGGCGAGATCATTTGCCCGTCGCACCGCGGCCACACGCGCGGGCAACAACCGACCATCGTAAAGCCGGACTCGAATCGGGTCTCCCCCGCTCAGCTCACTACGCTTCGTCAGCACATATCCTTCGGCACCGACGATGGTCCCCAATGCCGCGGTTCGGCCGCCGCTGATCACTTGGACCACCGATTGCTCAACCGCAGAGAGGATTGGGCGAACCAGTTGCATCATCTCGCCGTTGTCGCGGCGGTGCGAAACCTTGACGCTGAAACCTTGGCGAAGCCACTCCGCGGTACGTGATTCTTGAGCGTGCAGCGTATCGGTAGCGACAAGCGTAGCAAGGAGGATGGCGAACAAGCCGGTAGCGGTTCGCCGGGCAGATGGAAAAGAGTTCAAAACGTTGTCTCCAACAAGACGACACGGGAGGTGGAGTCGAAAAGCAGGCTGCTTGGAAATCGGGGTAAGTCGGAAGCCCGCTACGTCGAGCGAAACCGTTAATCCGCGCGTCCGATCTCAACGACGACGCGAATCCGTTGATCTTGGCGGTTGACCCAAATCTCAACCCGTTCTCCTGGCATTGTATCGGAGACGGCCTTGCTCAGTGAAGCAAAATCGGTCACCGTCATCTCGCCGAATCGCTCGACGATATCATTGACTTGGATACCGGCATCCTCAGCCGGAGATCCTTTGTTGACCTCTAGCACTCGTGCCACCTCTTCGGTTTGGTTGCCCCTGACGCCCAGCACCGGGCGGAATCCGGGCAACACGCCCCAGGCTTCGCTGGCCGCGAGCCGTTTCCAAGAGAAATCATAATGGTCGACCGGGATGTGTAAGTTGTCGGCAACATCGTTTCCAATCCGGCTGTGGACAGCGATCAAGCGTCCTTCGATATCAAACAGCGGGCCACCGCTGTCGCCCCCAATCAAGGCACAATCGGTGACGATCGCATCAGGACGAACCGTTAAGATTCGCCCCACGCGGGTGACCGGACCTCGCTCGCGATCGTAGCCTCCGGGATGACCGGTGGCGATGCACCACATGCCAGGAACTAAATGCTCGCTCGTTCCTAAGGTGGCGTGTTGCCAGGGACGGCCTTCGTTTTGACCGTCGTTGATTTTGATCAAACCGGCATCGACGCTACGATTCATCCCATACGTCGTCGCGGTCACCGTCCGACCATCTTGCAACTTAATCACGGCGTTCTTTTTGGGCCGCATCGCGACGTGCGCCGCGGTCAAAATGTATCCCGATTCGGTAATGATCACGCCGCAACCCTGAGCGGCACCAATCTGAACGCTAACGGTACAGTTTTTTGCTTGCGCGGCGACCCGTTGTTGCTGTTTTTCCAAAAGTTGCATTTGGTCCAGCGACGATGGGATCCCGCCTTTGCGGAGCAATGGCTGCAGCGGACTGGGAACCGAGACGAGCGTGCCGTTGGGGGACACCGAAGCGGACGAGGATTCCGAAGGAGACGGGAATAACTGTTGAGCTTCCAGCGGGGCGATCGGGGCGGACGCGGCTATGACCAACCCGAGTGCCAAGATTACCAAGCACCTGATCTTGAGCGCCGGAGCGATTGCCGGGGAGATTAACGCTTCGGTTGGATTCAATACGGACTCCATCAGACGGAAGGCTTCGTAGAAGAGGACGAGCGGATGGTGTAGGCTTGCAATTCCCTTTCGGGCGGATCACCCGCCAGGGCTTGCTAAGGTTGCTTTATTGTAACCTGCGTAGCAAGTCAGAGGAAAAAAGGAACCTCAGAAATCACCCCCCATTGGCTGCTTCAAAGAAGACTCTAGGATCGCCATTTATGCCTAAATCTCGTGTCTTGATCGTCGGATGCGGTTATCTCGGCTCCGTGGTTGCCGATTTTGCCCGTGATGCCGGACATACGGTTTACACCACCACCCGCCGTCCGTCGCGGGCCACTGAGCTGCAGCGTCGTGGATTTCAGCCCATTGTTGCCGATTGGACCGATCGTTCCCGTTTGCAGCGGCTGCCGGAGGTGGATCGGGTGCTGGTCGCGGTCAGCTATGACGCGTCGAGTGGAGTCTCTCGCTACGAATCCCAGGTCGGCGGACTGCGGAATTTATTGGGGGTGGTCAATCCGCAAGCCCCTCTGTGTTACATCAGTACGACGGGCGTTTATCACCAAACCGATGGGCGTTGGGTCGATGAACGCTCGCCGACAAAGCCGAATCGCGAAGGGGGGAAGGTGCATTTGCAAGCGGAAGATCTGTTGCATCGCCATCGTCCCAATGCGCCCTGGACGATCCTTCGTTTGGCGGGAATTTACGGGCCAGACCGGGTGCCACGGATTGCCAATCTCCTCAAGGGGCAACCGATCGCCTCACCCGAAGAGGGTTACTTGAATCTGATCCATGTGGTCGATGCAGCCCGTGCCGTGATCGCAGCGTGGCAGCATCCTGAGCACCGCTTGTTTGTCGTTGGCGATGACGAGCCGATGCAACGACGCGAGTTTTATTGCCAAATCGCACGCCAATGTGGCGTTTCGCCTCCTGTTTTCCAGGCTCCGGAGCAGGGATCCGCCAAACAAATGCGGAGTGAAAGCAATAAGCGGATTTGGAATCGCCGATTGAAGGAGAAATTGCTACCCAAGCTCGCCTTTCCGACCTACCGTGAAGGTTTGGCTCAAATTTTGAAAAATCAGCGATTTTAAGCCCGTAAGCCGATTTTGCACTCCGACACTTAGGTTGCCTCAACACATAGGCGGAATGAGGGGCGGTTTATCCACCTTCGCTTTCAACCGGGTTCTCGTGGTTCCCCCGTCCTGCGTAGAATGCCGCAACCGTATTCCCTTCTCTGAGATTCGATTCGTTATGTTGATTCGTAAACCCATTTTTCCAGGCGTGATCGAGCTTAATTTTCAAGCAGGCGAAGTGCTTGGTTGCAACGTCTACCTGGTCTACGATCAAGATGAATGGATCTTGATCGACATTGGTTACGAGGAGACGGTCGATGATTACATCGAAATCATCCGCCAGCTTGATTTTCCAATCTCGCGTTGCAAGACGCTCGTGGCCACGCATGCCGACGTCGATCACATCCAAGGGCTCGCCAAGGCAAAGCAACTGCTCAAAACCTCGGTCACCGGGCATCCCAATGCGGTCAAGCCACTGCGTGACGGGGACACCTTGATCACGTTGGCGGAAATCGAAGCCCAGAATCTGAAGCTTGCGATGCCGCCCGTCGACGTCGAACATCAAGTCAACGATGGCGACATCATTAACGTCGGCAACATCGAGCTAGAGGTTTGGCATACGCCCGGGCACACCGACAGCCAATTGGCCTTTCGCCATGGCGATGTCTTGCTCAGCGGTGATAATATTTATCGCGATGGTTGCATCGGAGCAATCGACGCTCATCACGGCAGCGACATCAAGGCGTTTGTTAAATCGCTCGAGCGGATTCGCGATAGTGACGTCAAATGGTTGGCGCCGAGTCATGGCCCGATCTTCCGCAACGACAAAGATCTGCTCAATCGCACCATTGATCGTCTTCGTGGCTACTTGAAAATGGCCGACTTTGGGACACTCGCGGACAGTTGGCCTTTGATGGATCAATGGGACGACGAGGTGGCCGAAGGGATCTTGCCCGAAGGACTCGTGCCTCCGAAGCCATAGAGCATTTTGAATAATGACGTGGGATTCACAAAAAGCTCGAGTGCTGCGTCTAGCCTAGGAAGTTAGGGTTGAAGCGATTAGCCGTTTTGGCGTTAGCCACGGTTTTAACAACAGAACCGTGGCTAACGCCAAAACGGCTAATCCTAAAAGTAAGGTTTGGCAAAGCACGAGGCGGTCGAGTTGGATCGCGAGCGACGTGTGGCTGCAGCAAAGGGCATCGAAACGTTATCCTGGTGAGCGTGTTCGCATCAGGTTGCGAACGTGGTCCCCTCAATCGCCAATGCTTAATTGAAATCAGATGGTCCAAACAAACGAGCCCCAACCGAACACGTTCTTTGTTGAAGTCTCTGGTTCGGGGCTTCCCGAAGTGGATGGTCTGTTCGTGCCTTCCACGGCGCCGCCCACCAAATCGGAATCGGGAACTGTATCAAGTCCCGGCTACTGGAATGGCAAGAGGGCGTGGGACCGTGCCGACGGTCAAAGTGCCCGAAGCCCTTCGTTGTCGTACTCCAACACCTATAAATCCTGGCGAATTTGTCGTCTCGATGGTCATCTCGCCTACGACATCTCAGGCGAAGATGAGTTGCCACCTACCGATCGAGAGTGGCATGTTTACAAAAAGGGGGTTGCCCCGGCTCCGAAGGTTGTGCTCCACCACTATGACCCCAGGCTGCCCTGTCCGAGTCCCAACGTCGTCTTCGTTCTGGGAGGACCCGGTGCTGGAAAAGGAACCATGTGTGAGCTTGCCGAGTCTCAACTCGGGTGGACTCATTTGTCCACTGGCGATCTGCTCCGCGCCGAACGCCAATTGGGAGGTCCGACCGCCGCCATCATCGAAGAATTCACAACGGCGGGGAAGTTAGTACCCAACGAGATCATCGTAACGTTGCTCAAGAACGCGATGGAGACGGTTACCAGAACGACAGGCAAGAATAACTTCCTGCTTGATGGGTTCCCTCGCTCCCTATCCAATTTAGAAGCATGGTACGAGATCTTCGGGCGGGAAGCCGAGTTGCCTAAGATGTTGTACTTCGAGTGCCCCTACGCGGTGCTCGAAAAACGGATCATGAGCCGCGCTAAGTACTCCGGCCGGAGTGACGATAATGTGGAGAGTGTGAAGCTGAGGTTCGACACCTTCAAGGCGGAGACGCTGCCCACCGTGGAGCTCTTCAAGAGCAAAGGTAAATGTGTTGAAGTCGACACCAGCCAAGATCGCCAAGCCGTCTTTGCGCTCGTCATCCGTAACCTGGCGGAGTACACCGATACTCAACTTGCTACTAAGCCGCTGACCGAGAGAGCGGAGATGCTTCTCGGTCTCAGGCCTTACTCCGCAGAGGAGGCGTAACGGGGGATTGAAGACTCCGGTCAATCCAATCGTGGATCTCTGCTGCCTTCGTGTGGTTATCCGGCTCCGGGGGCAATGCATCCGAGCGGGTTTCCGTTTGCGATTTGGCATCCTCAACCACAAGGTTTTCGTTGACGATTGAGTGGTTGTCCCCGTTTCGGAGTCCATCGCGAGTGACCGTTGACGCGGGGCCATGACGCGGTAGAATCAATCGAGCAACGCCCGGACGAGACGCGCCGTACCCGGTCAAGACAAGACGACGCACTTACGAATTTTCTTTCCGTAGGAGCATCGTCATGAAACCGTGGATTATCTTGTTGGTCGCTGGGTTGTTGGAAACCGGATGGGCTGTTGGCTTGAAATATACCGACGCCTTCACACGGTTTTGGCCCAGTGTGGGGACCGGCGTGGCGCTCGTCGCCAGCATGGTTCTGCTTGCGATTGCCGTGCGCGAACTTCCCATTGGTACGGCCTATCCCGTCTGGGTCGGCATCGGGGCCGTCGGAGCTGCGGCCTATGGCATGCTCTTTCTGAGCGAGCCTGTCTCGTCGTCTCGCATTTTCTTTCTCGCCTTGTTGCTCGTCGCCATTGTTGGTTTGAAGCTGACCTCCGTCACGAGTTAATCGCGCGGCGCACGACAGTGAACCATGGAGCGGTAAGGATCGCGCGGTGATCGCCACGTTCGATTTTGCCAACCAAGTGGCAGCCTGAGTGGGAGCCGATAGAATGATGGAGTGCCGGTTGCCTTCATTCCTCTTCATGCGATCAGTAGGCGTTTCGTGTCGGAAGTCACCCAAATACTCCATCGGATTGAACAGGGCGACGCGGCGGCGAGCGAATTGTTGCCGCTGGTTTACGCTGAATTACGCCGCTTGGCGGGGCACAAACTAAAGAGTGAGGCCGCCGGCCAGACACTGCAACCGACCGCGCTGGTCCACGAAGCCTACATGCGGTTGGTCGGCTACGAGGACGTGCAACGCTGGGACAGCCGCGGCCATTTCTTTGCCGCAGCCGCCGAGGCGATGCGGCGAATTCTGATCGAAAATGTGCGTCGCCGGCGAAGTCTGAAACGGGGGGGAGATCGTGCACGGTTCGAGATCGCCGAGGACGATGCGATTGTCGATACCATCAATCTCGACGAGTTGCTCGATTTGGATGCGGCACTCGAAAAGCTCGGTGACAGCGAACCGGAGCTCGCGAAGCTCGTGAAACTGCGATATTTCGCTGGCTTGAGTGTCGAAGAGTCTGCCGAAGTGCTGGGGGTTTCGTCTCGGACCGTCAAGCGAAATTGGGCCTTTGCCCGGGCCTGGTTGGGCCGCGAGCTGAATTCGGAAGCAGAATCCTGAAATTTTATGTCCCCGGCGGCGCTCCGATTTCGCATCTCGAGTTGTAATGCTTCGCTTAGGGACTGAATCAGACACATGGCTACCGAATCAGAGAAATCGATCTTCTTCAACGCGCTGGACATTGAGTCCCCGCGCGATCGTTCGGCCTATGTGGAACAAGCCTGTCGCGGCAATGAGCATCTTTTTAACGCCGTTTGTGCACTGCTCCGTGAAAACGATCGAGCAGAGAATCCGGTCGATCGGCCGCTGGCGCCCCCCTTTCTGCCGTCGCTGACGATGGATCAGTCAAGTGAGGTGAGCGATTCCCGGTTCGCACCGGGCACGATGGTCGGCCCCTACAGGTTGATGGAGCAAATTGGCGAAGGAGGGTTCGGGCTGGTCTTCGTCGCCGACCAACAGAAACCGGTTCGTCGCCGGGTCGCGCTCAAGATCATCAAACCGGGGATGGAAACTCGCGAGGTGATCGCTCGGTTCGAAGCCGAACGTCAAGCGCTCGCCATGATGGACCACGAAAACATCGCTCGCGTTTTCGACGCTGGGGTGACCGACGATGGCCAACCCTACTTTGTGATGGAACTGGTTCGTGGCGTTCCGCTAAACGAGTTCTCCGATAACCATCGACTCGACACGCGTGCACGGCTGGAATTGTTTCTGTCGATCTGCAATGCGGTTCAGCACGCGCATCAAAAAGGGATCATCCACCGCGATCTGAAACCATCCAATGTGCTGGTGACGCTACAAGACGGTCGGCCGATCGCCAAAGTGATCGACTTCGGCATCGTAAAAGCCATCGGCCAAACTTTGACCGATAAGACAATCTACACGCGTCTGTCCTCGATGATCGGCACTCCGGCTTACATGAGCCCCGAGCAAGCGGAAATGAGCAACGTTGATGTCGACACTCGCAGCGACATCTATTCGCTTGGGGTGATGCTTTACGAATTGTTGACCGGTTCGACGCCGTTCACTCGTGATCGCCTTAACAGTGTCGGCTTCGACGAGCTTCGCCGGATCATCCGCGAAGAGGAACCGCCACGCCCAAGCGCTCGATTTAGCACCTTGGGCGACAAAATTGCAACGACCATTTCAGCCAATCGTCGACTCGAGCCAGCGAAGCTCGTGTCGCTGATGCAGGGCGATTTGGATTGGATCGTGATGAAGGCGCTCGACAAAGATCGCGGTCGACGTTATCCGAGTGCCAATGCAATGGGCGAAGACGTGTCACGTTTTTTGCTCGGCAAGCCGGTCGAAGCCCGTCCCCCCTCGACCCTGTATCGGTTCACCAAGTTCGCGCGACGAAACAAAGTGGTGTTGGCAACCGTTTCGCTGGTCGCAGCCGCGTTGATCGTTGGAACCGTCATTAGCGTGTGGCAGGCAACCATCGCCTACGACGCGCTACAGCAGGCACAGCAAGCCGAATCAGCAGCGAATGATTCGCGGCAAGAGCTAAAGGAATTTACCGATCGGCTTCAGCAGGCCAACGCACTGTTGACTTCAGGCCGAGCGTTTGTCGAAGCAGGCAACCTAGGTGCAGCGCACAACGCGTACACTCAAGCGACCGAGGTTCAACCGAGGTACTTCCATGTCTGGATGGAACGAGGGCTGCTTTATGCAAAGTTGGGCTTATGGAATCGAGCCGCAGTCGATTTTAGCAAGGCGATCGAATTGGGGTGTCCCGTCGATCGTGCCGAGTTTATGGGGGTCGCGCAGCTGTTTTTCTTCCTGCGTAATGAGGCAACGTACCGGCTGCTTTCCAAATCGCTGGCCGATTCCAATGGCGGTTATCTGATCACCAAGCTGGGAGGGCTGCTGGTTGAACCTCTCGAGCAAGGTCTCGCGAAACAGCTCGCTTCCGAAGCGGAGCAAATGCTGGTCGACCGACGTTTGAACCTTCCCGTTGCACGGAATCGACTCTCACGTGCGCCGCGGGGTGCGAAGCTGTACCTCGCCGGTTGGGCGCACCTGCAAGCAGCGGATTTGGAGCAAGCGATTGAGCGTCTAGAGCAGTCAAATAGCGAGGACCCGTATTGGCCAGGCCGTGGTATCGGCGATCCGCTGCTGGCGATTGCCTATCATCAGGCCGGACGCGATGAAGAGGCAATCCGTGCGCTCGAACGCTCGTCAGGGTCGCTCAGTGATTGGTTGGATCAGTCGTTGACGAGACAACAGGGGGCACCACCGATCCCATGGTTTGACTGGGTTCAATTCCTGATCTCCCATCAACAAGCATCGATTCTGGTGACCGGTGAAACACCGCCCACCGATCCACGTCTTGCCGAGATGGAAGCGTTGGCAGTCGCTGCGATCCAGTGATCGACCGTAGCCGCAGGACTGCTAGTCTCGATGTTCCGCAACCCGATGCATCGGGTTAGAAGTTCTGCGTTGACGTTCAAAGATGAACGGCAAGGCTTCGGATAAGGCCACTTCGAAACGCATCAGCGCGGGACCGAGTCAAGCGTGATGGTCCCTTGCTCACTGGGTTACTGGGCAGCTACTGGGCGGGCGGATTGACGTGCTTGAGGAATTTAAAGATGTCGCTGCCGGTGGTCAGAATCAATGTGCTGTCGCCTGCGAGCATCTCTTCGTAAGTCTCCATCGTCTTGATGAACTCATAGAACGCGACGGAGTCTTCGCTCCGGTTGTACGCGCTGGCATAGATCTCTGTGGCCTTGGCGTCCGCGGTGCCCTGGATCTCCTGGACGCGTTTGTACGCTTCGGATTCGATCTCCAACAGGTCACGCTCCTTCTTGCCAAGAATCTTCGCCGCTTCGCCTTCGCCCTCGCTACGGAATCGTTCGGCGATCTGCTGACGTTCGCTGATCATGCGGTCATAGATTCGCTGCTGTACACTCTCGTTGTAATTGATCCGCTTGAATCGAACGTCGAGCAGCTCGATACCAAAATCGGTAAGTTTTTCGGAAGCCTTGTTAAAGATCTCTTCTTCAATCTTGGCCCGCCCTTTGGAAATCGGATACAGCACTCCAACGTTTCCGGGAGCATCGACCAGCACGGCGTCGCGATCCGGTTGACGGTCCTTGGTGGTCCTAATCACTTCGATCAATTCATGCTTGGCGATCGCGTTACGCGTTTCGCTGCCCAGGATATCGTCCAGACGTGACAACGCGCCCCGTTCATCCCGCAACCGCAGAAAGAACTGCTTGGCGTCGTGGATCCGCCAACGTCCAAACGTGTCAACGACAATGTAGGTTTTGTCTTTGGTTGGCATTTCATTCGGGCGACCGTCCCATTCGAGGAACCGTTTCTCGATGCGAGTGACTTCCTGAATGAACGGGATCTTAAAGTGCAAACCGGCATCGCTGATCGGATCGCCCACGGGCTTTCCGAACTGGGTGATGATCACCTGCTCGGTTTCATTCACCGTATAAGATGCATTAAACAGCAGAAAGACCGACAGTAGCCCGAATCCGATCAGTGCGGGAAGGGTGACATTTTTCATGAGGGGTTCTTTGGGGATTCAGCGGACAATTGCAATAGCGGCAAGATCTGACTGGCCTTCTCGTCAATGATGATCTTCTTGCCAAGGTTAGGAATGATCTGACGCATGGTTTCGATATAGATCCGTTGTTTGGTGACTTCAGGAGCTTTCAAATACTCGGTCATCACGGCATTAAACCGAGCGACATCCCCCTCCGCTTCGTTGACGCGTTTGAGTGCATATCCCTCGGCGGCTTGGATCTTCTGTTCGGCTTCGCCGCTGGCACGTGGAACGACTTTGTTGTATTCGCCGTTGGCCACATTGATTAACTGCTCACGTTCCTGTTGAGCTTGGTTGACTTCGTTGAATGAGCGTTGGACCGGCAATGGCGGGTTCACATTCTTCAGTTGAACCTGGTCGATGCTAAGTCCCAGTTCAAACTTATTCACCAGTTCTTGAAGTTGCGTCTGTGCATCGGCTTCAATCTCTTGGCGTCCCACGGTGATCACTTCGTCCACGGTTCGGTCACCCACGACGGTACGCATGACCGATTCCGAGATGGCTCGCAACGTTTGGTCGGGGTTGCGAACTTTGAACAAGTAAAGCTCGGGCTCACGCACTCGGTATTGAATGATCCACTCGACCGTTGCTGCGTTGAGGTCACCCGTCACCATGCCACGTTCGAGTGTCTGTTCCGTTGAAAATTGATTCGGGTTTGTCGCTCCGGTGGTGCCGAAACCGAACTCTTGTTTCAGTTGGCGTTTGACTGGCACCATCGCCACGCGTTCGATATTGAAGGGCAATTTAAATCGCAGTCCGGGTTCGGCGTTGCGGACATATTTACCCCACCGCAAAACCACTCCCTGCGATTCGGCTTGAACGGTGTAAACGCTCGTAAAGGCAGCGAAGACCAGCAGGACCGCGGGAATCACCCAGAGCACCCGCATGCGCTGAAAATCAATATCACGCCAGTCAAAGTCGCGCCAGTCGTCGGGATCAAATTTCATTGGGCCGTTGGTTCGTTCAAGTCATCAGGGTTTGGAGGATGGTGCACGCCAGCTTGGCGACATCGATTCCCATACTGACGCAAGTATAGCTTGCACTTAGCCATCGGCGGCAAAGTCGATCGCGAACCGAATGGGGGAGGCAAAGACGTTTCTAGCTCGAATGAGTGAAAAGCCGCTAACCGCCGGTTCCCATTGCGCTAATGCCAGCGGCTAACGACTTGCCGCACCGATTGCGGGCGAGAGCTAAGCGAAGTGCTCAACACGCTCAACGAACACGTTTCCATTAGATCGCCGATTTCCCACGAGATCGTCGATGACCCGCTTTACGTCAAAAATCGTCCGCTCCCCCCAAGCGGTACGTTGCCGGATTGGCGCGGTCCCTGACCGCCACCGCCTGGGCCGCGTGCGTCTGTCCTTGAACGCCTCACGGTTGAGCGTTGCTATCAACGGAACCGTTCGCAGAGTCCCAACCGATAAAATCCTCCTTCCCCTACCGAGTGTCCGTTTCGGATGTGTTGCCTTTTCCTTCGGTGACCAGCTTTTGAATGATTTGCTGAGTCTGAACGGCAAACGGATGTTCCTTTGTCTCAGGCTCGATCGCGTCCAAGTCGGCAACCGCGTTGGAGATTGCTACACGTTCTGCTTCTGTGTCGCCTTGCCGTCGGTGAACTTCGGCGTGACTTCGGTACAGCAACGCTCGCCAGCATCGATGGGGCATGCTGCCCGGCGATGCATCGACCAAAGACGACTGGATGGCAATGGCCTTTTCGAGGCGTTCCAGTCCGAGGGCGAAGTCGCCGCGCGAACGAGCGAGGCTCGATAGCTTGTGCAGAATGTGCACTTCGGAGACGGCGAACAGTTGTGTCTTGGGATTGGTGGACCGGAGCGGTTGTAATTCGGCGAGCGCTTCGTGAAGTCGCTCGTCCGCTTTGTTGGCCAATCGTTCCGAACCGAACTGTCGTCGCAGATTTACGCTGGCGAGTACTTCGACCAAGGCAAATCGAACGGGGGAATCGTCTGGTGTTCGAGACAGTCGTTCACGCAGGATTTCGGTGGCGGATAAGAGCTCGGACTGTCGAACCGCGGGCCGCTTTGCTCGACGTGAATCGGCAAGATGAATCCGCGCTCGCAACACGGCAACGTCACTCGCGTCATGTACCGAGGGATCCAAATCGCTCAGTAGCGACTTGGCGGTCGACAATCGCTCACGGGCGATTTGCGATTCCACCGGCGATCCGGTTTGGTCGCGGCGACGCTGGGGAGGCGGATCACCTAGAGAAACAAACGCATGCGCTAGCTGCAGTTTCAGCCGATCGTCCGGATCGGCGACAGCTTCGCCGGACTGGATTGCCATTGCGTAGGCTTCGTCCGACTTCGTGTAGTCCAATTTCAATGCGTAGACTTTGCCAAGCTCGTTGTACAAACGCGTAATGAGACTTCGTTTCTCATGGGTGGGTAAACCAGCCAAGTCGCTGCGTGTCTGCAAAAGTTCAATACTTTGGTTGAGTGTTGAAATCGCAGCGTCGGTCTGGCCGAGTTGTTGTTGAATCTGGGACAACCGAAGGCTCGCTTCAATCATTTGCCGAACAATGTCGGGCCGAGTTGGTGCTTGGTTAGCAAGCCGTTTGTACAGTGGCTGGATGTTTTCCAACACGCTTGCGGCATGCGGTGATGGGTTCAGCAGAAATTGTGTCGAATCCATTTCTCCCGTATCGATATCCCCCATTGCGGATGCCGGAATGGAAACAGCGTCCACAACGCCGTCGAGCGATTGCAGTGCGAGATCGACGGTTTGTTCGGATTGTGCGAGTGCCTCGCTGGTCCGCTGGTTGGCGGCAGATATCATCGCAAACCCGACCGAGGATGCGACGGTTGCGGCCAGCATCGACACGATGGCGATGCCGGTGACGCCAGCCAGTTTTGGGTTGCGACGACACCAACGAACAAGTCTTTGTAGCGCCGTGGTGCGTCGCGCAAGAATAGGCTCGTCTTTCAAGAAACGATTCAGGTCATCTCGCAAATCGGCCGCGGATTGATATCGATGTGCCGGCTCAGGATTGATCGCTTTGGCGACAATCGTCCGCAAGTCCGTGGGAACGTCGGCGCGAACATCCCTCAACGGCTTGATGAAATGAAGCCTCACGGCCTCCGGCAGTTGATGCGGCGTTAGGTCTTTGAAAGCGGGGGTGCCGGCCAACATTTCGTAGAGTGTCAAACCAACACCGTACACGTCGGACCGCTCATCGGATTGTCCTTGAAAACGTTCCGGTGCCATGTAGCGAGGGCTCCCGCTGAGTGCTTGCGTCATGGTTGGATCGTCTCGCGTGTTCCGCGCAATTCCGAAGTCGGTCAGTTGCGCGACGCCCTCTTCGTCGATAAGGATATTGGCGGGTTTCACGTCACGATGGAGTACGCCGTTGGCATGAGCGTAAGCCAGTCCGTCAGAGATCTGGACGGCGATTTCCGCTGCGGTGCGACAATCGAATGTTTGGATTTGCGTTTCGTCCCCCGCTTCGTAGCTACCGTCGCCAGACGGTGGATCCGGTTGTGCGCAATCCACGCTCTGGCGAGCGTAGCTACCGTCGCCCGACGGTGGTTTTGGTTGTGTGCAATCCACGCTCTGGCGAGCGTAGCTACCGTCGCCCGACGGTGGCCGGTTTTGTTCGCAATCCACGCTCTGGCGAGCGTAGCTACCGTCGCCCGACGGTGGTTTTGGTTGTGTGCAATCCACGTTCTGGCGAGCGTAGCTACCGTCGCCCGACGGTGGTTTTGGTTGTGTGCAATCCACGTCCTGGCGAGCGTAGCTACCGTCGCCCGACGGTGGTTTCGGTTGTGTGCAATCCACGCTCTGGCGAGCGTAGCTACCGTCGCCAGACGGTGGACCACCCGCTCTAGCGAGCGCATCGATGGGGAAGATGAGACGATCAAGCGACTTGCCTCGAATCAGTTGCATCACCAGATAATGCGTTCCATCGCACTGGCCTGTTCCGAAGATCGGCACGATGTTCGAGTGGTGCATCGCCGCCGCAGTGCTGGCTTCGCGTCTAAAACTCTGTAACGCATCGTCATCCAGTAAAGACTGCTTTGGCAGAACCTTGATCGCGACACGGCGTCCGAGCGACTCTTGTTTCGCTTCGTAAACGATCCCCATACCGCCGCGCCCGATTTCTCGCACGAGCTGAAAATCACCGAGTCTTTTCAGTACTCGCCCGGCAAGGGTCGCACTTCCGTCGCTTTCGGATTGCTGATCCACTTTAACCTTTTCGACCGAAAGCACCAACGGAAAGACGCGTCGGATTGGCTCGCTCAAATCGGGATGGCGAAGCGCGTATTCTTCGACGGTCGGTCGATCACCGTTGCGATAGCGTGCCACGAAATCGCTGGCGAGGATATCGACCGTTGCATAAGTGTCGTCGTCGATTGAATCAGGAAGTTGCATACGGTGTCAAAGTAAAGGGAAGTATTGAGGCGTTGAGTTGGAGCGGTTGATGCGATCGTAGCTACCGTCGCCCGACGGTGGATGGTCTTGTTCGTGATCCACGCTCTGGCGAACGTAGCTACCGTCGCCAGACGGTGGCCGGTCTTGTTCGCGATCCACGCTCTGGCGAACGTAGCTACCGTCGCCAGACGGTGGCCGGTCTTGTTCGTGATCCACGCTCTGGCGAGCGTAGCTACCGTCGCCCGACGGTGGCCGGTTTTGTTCGTGATCCACGCGCTAGCAAACGTAGCTACCGTCGCCCGACGGTGGATGGTCTTGTTCGTGATCCACGCTCTGGCGAACGTAGCTACCGTCGCCCGACGGTGGCCGGTTTTGTTCGTGATCCACACTCTGGCGAGCGTAGCTACCGTCGCCAGACGGTGGCCGGTTTTGTTCGTGATCCACGCGTTAGAGAGCGTAGCTACCGTCGCCCGACGGTGGATGGTCTTGTTCGTGATCCACGTGCTAGCGAACGTAGCTACCGTCGCCAGACGGTGGATGGACGACCATTTATCCATCATTCATTTTTTCATTCATTGCCCGAAACAGTCCGTTCTTTTGCAGGAATGAATGCGTCTTCCAAAATCGCGGCCAAAAGTCTTCCTGCCACAAACTCAATTCGGGATACCCCGGCACGAGGCATCCTGTGTACTTGTACTGACGAAAACCATTCGGTGTCACTAATTCAGCCCGTTCAGGATTGCGAGCGATGTAATCGACGAGATCGGTGAATGCTGAGTCTTTCCGTTCGTCGTCACGAAGCACTCGATCATGAGGCTGATGTTGGAAGCGGAATCCAATCTTGCTAAGTGCTTCATTGACATGTTTGCGAAAGTACTTGGATGCCTTCAATTGATCCGACCGCTCATCAATGCCAATCCAGACCGTGTGCAGATGGTCGGGCATCAAACAGAAAATCGGACATGTGAACGCGTAGCGAAATGCTGTATGGGTGAGCAATTCCCGAAACTTATAGAGGAACACCGGTCGCAGCCAGCCTGTCTTGCGGCCTTGAATTGTCATCGTCCAATGGACGTAGGCATGGCCGTGATAGTACTCCGGCCCCAGTCGCGGAAGATGCTTTTTTTCGTTGCTGGGCATTGGATTATGGCAGTGGTCGGGGTCCGGTCGTTTGTCTGAGTGAAATTCGAATTATCCACGTTTCGTGGTCGCGTAGCTACCGTCGCCCGACGGTGGCCGGTCTTGTTCGCGATCCACGCTCTGGCGAACGTAGCTACCGTCGCCCGACGGTGGCCGGTTTTGTTCGTGATCCACGCTCTGGCGAGCGTAGCTACGTCGCCCGACGGTGGCCGGTTTTGTTCGTGATCCACGCTCTGGCGAACGTAGCTACCGTCGCCAGACGGTGGCCGGTTTTGTTCGTGATCCACGCTCTGGCGAGCGTAGCTACCGTCGCCCGACGGTGGCCGGTTTTGTTCGTGATCCACGCTCTGGCGAGCGTAGCTACGTCGCCCGACGGTGGATGGTCTTGTTCGCGATCCACGCTCTGGCGAACGTAGCTACCGTCGCCCGACGGTGGCCGGTCTTGTTCGTGATCCACGCTCTGGCGAACGTAGCTACCGTCGCCCGACGGTGGCCGGTTTTGTTCGTGATCCACGCTCTGGCGAGCGTAGCTACGTCCGCTACGCTTTCACCGTCCGCCCGGCCTCTGTCCTGCACCGGGGCGGCCTTGACCGCCCTGACGTGCACCGCCCCCGCCGCCCGGAAAGTGACTGCGTCCATTGACCATGCCAGCCGATTTGTCTTCATCCAGCCAGACCGTGAATTCTTGTTGTACCGACTTACACCAACCCTTTTCTTTGTTGCACGCAAAGTACTGAATCTTTACCGAGATCGGTTTGTCCGCGTCCCAATCCTTCACGTCGACCAGAAACTCGCGTGGCTCATTGTCGGATTCGACCTGCAAACGCTTTGAATGCCCCGTCGCCGGAGAAACGGTCGCCCCTTCAGCAACAATCTTGTACTCCGGTGGACTGGCCAGGTTGTTCCAACTTGCTCCCAGCACCGGGTCTTGGCGAAAGCCCAGATACAGCTTACCTGATCTGGTCTCGATCAATTGTTGGTCCGCCTCGGGACGCAGTTTCACATAGCGGTTGGACTGATTGAATTCGATGGATCGCAAGGCAGAGACGGGATTGCTTTTCCCGCCCGACTCGACTCGCAACGGGACCGCTTTCCCTTCCACGCTAACTCGTTCCAAGAGCATTTCGCTTTCGGGTGTGAGGTGACGCTCGAAGCGAGGAAGGTTCAAGTCTACGGCGGTGGTCAGTGTTTCCGGCTTGCCGACCAGACTCTCCAACGACTCACGAAGGCTTGAGCCGCGGCCCCATGAATCACGATGAACCACTTTGCCCGACGAGTCGAACACAAACTGTGAATTCGGAGTCCCCATAAAATAAGTTTTCATTTGGTTGTCCATCGGATCAGTCAACCAGGGGATTTGCGTTCGCAGGAGTTCCTTGGCATGATCGACTTGAGCGAATCGGTCCTCGATCGATGACGGCTGCACGAATCCCCAATTCTCTGGGTGAGCCAGAGACTGGTACAGGAAGTAGAAGTCAACGCCTCGATCCTTGAAGTCGCGAGCGACCGCTTCAATCTCGGGGTAGGAACTTCGGTACGCGGGACATGTCAAACAGCCACCGACGATCACGGTGTACTTCGACTGCATGACGCTTTTAACGGGCACTAGCTCCCGATCAACGTTGTAGACCTTCAGGTCGGCAGGGATTTCGGTTCCGATAGGAAACTTCTCTTGAAACTCGATGTCACGCGGACGAACGCGATCGCGAGGCCCGCCGCCCCGCGACGCCTGACCGCCACGCTGGCCACCTTGTCTACGCCCCAGACCGGGGCGACGTTGTCCCGGTCCATAACCACGTTGTCCACTACCACGTGGACCTTGGCCAAACTCTTGGCCTTCTTGCCTTGGGTCCTGCGGAGGCTGTGCTTGCAACGTACCCGAAATCAGCACGATGGCTATACAAGTCGCGAAGCTGTACAGGACTTGAATGATGGAACGTTTCATGGATGGCTCTTCGTTTTAGTCGGTTGATTTTTTGCTGGCTGGGAATACGGAATGGAACCTCGTCGCTACGGGCGTCGGCCTTGAGTCGGCTTGTTCAGCGGAGCGTCGCCAGTCGGATTCAGTTGGTTGCGTCGAAACTGCGACGCCAATACAAGTCGCTCGGCGCGGTCAAGCTTGCCATCTTTGTTGGCGTCGGCGATGGCAAAGGCTTTCTGCATATGCTCGGGCAATTCGGACTTGTCGAGCGAGCCGTCCTGGTCCTCGTCAAAGGCCATGAGTTGCTCGGCAAATTCAGCATCAGCTTGCGCAGGATCGCCGCCGCGACCACCACCACCGCCGGGACGTTCGCCCCCGGATGGCCCGCCCCCAGATGGTCCGCCTCCACCAGGTCGCCCGCCACCCTGCATCGCACCACGGGGGCCTCCGCGACTTTGCCCTTGCCGATTCGGTTGCTGGCCCGCCCCGCTTGGACGCAATTCTTCGGCCGTCAGCTTTCCATCGCGGTTTTGATCAAGCTTTCGCAAGGCAACGGTTGCCGCGTCGATCTCCATCGCCGACAGTTCGCCATCACCATCGGCATCAAAGATGCGAAGGAGTGGTGGTGTTTGCTGACCGCGGCCTTGCGAGTTGGGGCCACCCATCCCTTGTCCGCGTCCGCCCGGTCCACCTCCTTGGCCAAAACGAGCACCCGGAGGCTGCGCGTTGGCAAGTGAATCGTTTAGCAACAAAGCCAAAGCACAGAAAACAATGAGCAACGACAGACGCTTCATGACTAGTCCCAAGGAAGTTTCAATGAGGAGGGTTCACAGCCTTAAACCCCACGCCTGAGAAACATCTACAAGGAACTCTGAAAAGAAATTTGGGAAGCGGTTTTTAGGCGTAGCTACCTTCGCCAGAAGGTGGACCGGTCTGTGCTCACGCCACGCTCTGGCGAGCGTAGCTACCTCCGCCAGAAGGTGGACCGGTCTGTGTTTACGCCACGCTCTGGCGAGCGTAGCTACCTTCGCCAGAAGGTGGATCGGTCTGTGTTTACGCCACGCTCTGGCGAGCGTAGCTACCTTCGCCAGAAGGTGGACCGGTCTGTGCTTACGCCACGCTCTGACGAGCGTAGCTACCTCCGCCAGAAGGTGGGCCGGTCTGTGCTTACGCCACGCTCTGGCAAGCGTAGCTACCTTCGCTCGAAGGTGGATCGGTCTGTGTTTACGCCACGCTCTGGCGAGCGTAGCTACCTTCGCCAGAAGGTGGGCCGGTCTGTGCTTACGCCACGCTCTGGCAAGCGTAGCTACCTTCGCTCGAAGGTGGATCGGTCTGTGTTTACGCCACGCTCTGGCGAGCGTAGCTACCTTCGCCAGAAGGTGGGCCGGTCTGTGCTTACGCCACGCTCTGGCAA